>JANMJC010000100.1:0-8772 GCA_031371185.1 Paracoccaceae bacterium
CAATCGCCGCCGCCGTCATCCGCAGGCTCCGGCGCAGAAGCAGGATCAAGGCGACCGTTGCGGCCTCCAGCCGCCCCGCAACGCGGGCGGGGGCGCTCGCCCCGTTTGAAAGCGCCGCGCCCCCACCCGCGCGAAACCGCGCAAGCCACTTGCGCACCGTGCGGAGCGAAACCGCAAAGGCCGCCGCGACCCCCGCCGCGGTCTGGCCGGAGATCACACGGGCAACAATCTGTTCTCGACTGTGAAGCGTCAGGCGGGCATTGTGATGCGGGTTGTTCATCCTTCGGGGTCCTCGGCTGGAGTTTGGCAATTGCAGCCTAACCCCGATCCGGGTGAACAACCTCCTGAGATTTCACAGTTAGGCGAGTCGGGCAGTTGCCCGACCTACGGGCTGCGATTGGGTCAGGGGGCCCCGGCCACGCAGACCTGCGTTTGCCAATCGCGGCACCGTTCCATCAGCTCCTCCGGAAGCGGCTGGTCGGTGAACACCCTGTCCACCTCGGCCAGCGAGGCCAGCCGTACCGGGGCCCTGCGGCCCAGCTTCGAGGCGTCGGTCACCAGAAACACCTGCCGCGCCTGTCGGATGATCGCGCGCGACACCCGGACCTCGGCCAGATCATAGTCCAGCAGGTCGCCGTCGGGGTCCAGGGCGGACACGCCGATGACGGCGAAATCCACCTTGAAACGGGCGATGAAATCGGCGGTCAGATCGCCCACCAGACCACCGTCCGAGCGCCGCAACGCGCCCCCCGCCACCAGAACCTCGCAGCTCTCAAAGGGCATCAGGATATTGGCGACATTGATGTTGTTGGTCACGACGGTCAGATTGCTGTGCCCCGAAAGGGCGCGCGCCACGGCCTCGGTCGTGGTGCCGAGGTTCAGGATCAACGAGGAATTGTCCGGGATGGCCGCAGCACAGGCCCGCCCGATCGCCTCTTTGGCCGCGGCATTCATGCGCCGACGCTCGTCATAGCCGAAATTGCTCACACCCCGGCGCAGGATCGCCCCGCCATGGACCCGGTCCAGCACCCCGGCATCCGCCAGTTCCGACAGATCGCGGCGGATGGTTTGTAGGGCGACCTGAAAGCGGTCGGCCAGGTCCTCGACCACGACGCGGCCGTCGGCGCGGGCGATCTCGACGATCTCGGACTGGCGAAAACTCAGCGCCATGCGGCCATCTTCCTTTGCAATTCGGTTCGCCCATTCTGTTCCCTTCCCGGCCCTTGCGCAAGCAACGCGCGGTTTTTCGGGGCGATTTCACGCCTTTTCATTCACAACGCCCCATTTCGCGCAGAAACGAACATGTTTGTTGACAGGGCCGCAGGGCGCTTGCTAGCTGCAATCATCCCTGAACCAACCGGAAAGACCCAAGGCTTGCCCGATCATCCCGACCCCGAGACAGTTGTTGACCTGTTCGTCATCGGGGGCGGGATCAACGGTTGCGGCATCGCCCGCGATGCGGCGGGCCGGGGGTTGTCGGTGGCCCTTGCCGAAATGGGCGATCTGGCGCAGGCCACATCCAGCGCCTCGACCAAGCTTTTTCACGGCGGTCTGCGCTATCTGGAGTATTTCGAATTCGGGCTGGTCGCCAAGGCCCTGACCGAGCGTGAGACGCTGCTGGTCGCCATGCCGCATATCTCGTGGCCGATGCGCTTTGTGTTGCCCTATCATCGCGACATGCGGTTTGAAGGCGAGACGCCGACCTCGAAACTGCTGTCGCTGGTCATGCCGTGGATGCGGGGGCGGCGCCCGGCCTGGCTGATCCGGCTGGGGCTGTTCCTGTACGACCATCTGGGCGGGCGCAAGATCCTGCCCGGCACCCGCACGCTGGATCTGACGACCGACCCTGCGGGCCGCGCATTAAACCCCAAATTCACCCGCGCCTACGAATATTCCGACGCATGGGTCGAAGATTCGCGGTTGGTTGTGTTGAACGCGCGCGATGCGCAGGCGAACGGCGCGCGGATCATGGTGGGCACAAGGGCGGTGTCGGCGGCCCGCATCGGGGATCTGTGGCAGATCACCCTGCAGGGCACGGCGGGCGCCGAAACCCTGTTTGCCCGCGCCCTGGTCAATGCGGGCGGGCCCTGGGTCAAGGACATCATCGACAACGTCACCCACATCACCTCGACCGAAGGGGTGCGGCTGGTGCGCGGCAGCCATATCGTGACGCGGGCCCTTTTTGACCACGACAAATGCTATTTCTTTCAAGGCACCGATGGCCGCATCATCTTTGCCATTCCGTATGAACAGGATTTCACCCTGATCGGCACCACCGATCTGGACCATCAAGGCTCTCCGCTTGACGCCCGCTGCACCGCGGCCGAGCGCGACTATCTCTGCGCCTTTGCCAGCCAGTATTTCGCCAAACCGGTGACCGCCGCCGATGTGGTCTGGTCCTATGCCGGGGTGCGGCCCTTGTACAACGACGGAGCAAAGTCGGCGACGGCGGCCACCCGCGACTATGTGTTAAGGCTGGACCGGGCGGGTGCGCCGTTGCTGAACGTCTTTGGCGGCAAGATCACCACCTACCGCAAACTGGCCGAGGATGCGCTGGCCAGGCTGGCGCCGTTCTTTCCGCAGGCGCGCGGCAAATGGACCGCCCGCGCCCCCCTGCCCGGCGGCGATTTCCCACATGACGGGGTGGCGGAACTGCGCGCGGGCCTGCGCGCCGACTATCCGTTCCTGACCGAAACCCATGCCGCCCGCCTGATCCGCGCCTATGGCACCGAGGCCCGGGGCGTGCTGGGCCCGGCCCGAAGTGCTGCCGATCTGGGGCAGGATTTCGGGGCCACGCTGACGGAGGCCGAGCTGGATTGGCTGATCACCCGCGAATTCGCGCGAACGGCCGCCGATGTGGTGTGGCGTCGCAGCAAACTGGGCCTGCGCCTGACCGATGAACAGATTGCCGAAATTGACCGTGCCATGACCGCCCGCCTGCGCCACCCCGCCTGACCCCCGCCCTTTCCGGAGCCTGCCCATGCCCCATATCCTCGCCATCGACCAAGGGACGACCTCGACGCGCGCCATCGTCTTTGACGCCGCGATGCAGGCCGTGGCCAGCGCGCAACAGGAATTTCCGCAGCATTTCCCCACCTCGGGCTGGGTCGAACATGATCCGGCAGATCTGTGGGCCAGCGTGGCCGGAACCGCCCGCGCCGCGATCGAACGGGCCGGCATAACCGCCGCCGACATCGCCGCCATCGGCATCACCAACCAGCGCGAAACCACCCTGATCTGGGACCGCGCCACCGGCGTGCCGATCCACAACGCCATCGTCTGGCAAGACCGCCGTACCGCCGACACCTGCGCGGCCCTGCGCGCGGCCGGGCTTGAACCGATGATCACCCAACGCACCGGCCTGCTGCTGGACCCCTATTTCTCGGCCACCAAGGTGAAATGGCTGCTGGACCATGTCCCCGGTGCCCGCGCCCGGGCCGCGCGGGGCGAACTGGCCTTTGGCACGGTCGACACATTCCTGATCTGGAACCTGACCGGCGGGCGCAGTCATGCCACCGACGCCACCAATGCCGCCCGCACCATGCTGTACAATATCAGGACCGGCCAGTGGGACGCCGAGATTTGCGCGCTGATGGAGATTCCGATGGCGCTTCTGCCGCAGGTCCGCGACTGCGCTGCGGATTTCGGGCGGACCCGCGCCGACCTATTTGGCCACGAGTTTCCGATCCTTGGCGAGGCGGGCGACCAGCATGCCGCAACCCTGCGTCAGGCCTTCTTTGCGCCCGGCATGCTGAAATCGACCTATGGCACGGGCTGCTTTGCGCTTTTGAACACCGGCGGGCAGATGGTGACCAGCCAGAACCGCCTGCTGACCACCCTCGCCTATCAGTTGAACGGCACACCCACCTATGCGCTGGAAGGCTCGATCTTCATCGCGGGGGCGGTGGTGCAGTGGCTGCGCGACGGGTTGCAGATCATCCGCGCGGCCCCCGAAAGCGAAAGCCTGGCGGCAAGGGCCGATCCCGGTCAGGACCTGATCCTGGTGCCCGCCTTTACCGGCCTTGGCGCGCCCTATTGGCGGCCCGAGTGCCGGGGGGCGATCTTCGGGCTGACCCGCGCCTCGGGCCCGGCCGAATTTTCCCGCGCCGCGCTGGAAAGCGTGGGCTTTCAGACCCGCGACCTTTTGGAGGCGATGCGGGCCGATTGGGCGGCGGCAGCCGGGACGGACCCGCGCGATGCCACCCTGCGCGTCGATGGCGGCATGACGGCCAATGACTGGGCGATGCAATTCCTGTCCGACATCATCGGCGCTCCGGTGGACCGCCCGCGCATCACCGAAACCACGGCTCTTGGCGCGGCCTGGCTGGCCGGGATGCAGGCAGGCCTTTACGGCGGGCCGGAGGAGTTCGCGCGCAGTTGGGCGCTGGAGCGGCGCTTTGTTCCCGCCATGGCCGCCGATCTGCGGGCCGCGAAATACGCCGGATGGTCCCGCGCGGTGCACGCGACGATACTGGCCTGAGCGAACCGAGAGGGCACTCTGCGATTGACAGAATCGTCGGGCCGGGCGGAACTGCCGATGGGTCACGCGGGCGGGGGTTGCCTATGGCTGGCGACCGGGGTTCGTGGCGCAAGGTGAGGTCCGGATGAAGATGGGGCTGCAAGACAAGGTGGTGGTCGTCACCGGAGCCGCCAGCGGCATCGGGGCGGCCATTGCGCATCTGCTTGCCCATGAAGGGGTGGGCGCGCTGGTGCTGACCGACCGCGATGGGCCGGGATGCGCGTCCCTTGCCGCCGATATGACCCATGTGGCGACCCTGTGCGTGACCGCCGACCTAGGCGATCCGGCCGCTCCGCTGGCGATTGCCGCAGATGCCCGGGCCCGGTTTGGCCGGATCGACGGGCTGGTCAATGCCGCCGGCCTGACCACGCGCGGATCGGTGGCTTCCGGTTCGGTCGAGGTCTGGGACAACCTGTTTGCCGTCAACGCCCGTGCCGCCTTTTTCCTGATGCAGGCGGCGATTGCCGACATGCGCGCGCGCGGGGCTGCGGGGTCGATCGTGAACATCCTGTCGATGAACGCCCTTTGCGGCAGTCCTGAACTTGGCATCTATGCCGCGACCAAGGGGGCCTTGGCGACCGTGACGCGCAACGCCGCCCACGCCCATATGGCCGACCGGATCCGGGTGAACGGGATCAACCTGGGCTGGGTCGCGACCCCGTCCGAAGACCAGATGCAGGCCCGGGTGATGGGGCGCGGGCCCGGTTGGCAACAAGAGGCCGGGCGGACGCTGCCTTTGGGTCGGCTGGTGCGCGCGGATGAAGCGGCGCATCTGGCGGTTTTCCTTCTGGGGGCGGCCTCTGTCCCGATGAGCGGGGCCATCGTGGATTTCGAGCAGAAAGTGGCGGGGGCGCTGTAGGAGCATGTCGGGCACGACGACCAGTTCCGCGCCGCTTCCGGCCGCACCGCCGCGGGATTTCGACGCGTTGCAGGCCGATCTGGTGTCGCGCACCGCATCCTTGAGCAAACGGCTGGCGCAGGTGGCACGGTTCTTTCTGAACCATCCCGAAGAGGTGGCGCTGCAGACGCTGGCGCGTCTGGCCGGGCAAGCGCAGGTGCCCCCCGCCACCATCACCCGCTTTGCCAAGGAATTCGGCTTTGCGGGCTTTGCCGACCTGCAACTGGTGTTCCGCGAGCGTCTGTTGGGTCCGCGCCTGCCCTATGCCGTCAGGATCGCCGCCCCGGGCCCGGACAGGGTTGACCTGGACCAGCCCGGCCAGGTGTTCGGCAGCTTCGTGCAGGCCGCGATCCAGTCGCTTCTTCGCATCGAAGAGGCGCTGGACCGCATCGAACTTGATGCCTTTGTCGCGGCCCTCGCGGCGGCAGAGGTGGTGCATGTCGCGGCGGCGCGCGGGGCCTTTGGCCTGGGGGCCTATACCGTCTACGGGCTGGCAAATATCGGCAAGCGCGCCCATCTGATCGATAATCTTGGGGCGATGCGGGCCGAACAGGTCGCGGCGATCGGTGCCTCGGATGTCCTGATCGTGATGACCTTTGACGATTACACCCCCGAAACGGTCGAGATCGCAGCGCGTGCCGCCGCACGCGGGCTGCTCGTTCTGGCCATCACCGACAATGCCACCAGCCCCGTTGCCCGTGCGGCCGCCCATGTCCTTTATGTCAACGAAGCCCGCCTTGGCCATTTTCGCAGCCAGGTGCCTGCGATGGTGGTCTGTCAGGCGATGATCGTCGGGCTGGGGCGCAGGCTGGGCACGGCCAGCACTTTGGTTCAAGATATTCAAAATCCGGAAACTGAAAAAAAGATTGAATAGAATCGCGCGGCGTGGAACCGTCTGGTCCGGGGGGGGCCAGGACCGTATGAAGTGTCATTTCGACTTTTCGGACGCGCGGGTTCTGGTGGTGGGCGCAAGCCGGGCCGGGATCGGGGCCGCCATCGCGCGGGCCTTCGCCTTGGCGGGCGCCGAGGTGGCCATCACCGGTGCCGAAGCCGAACCCGCCGAGCCGGATCGCGGCCTTTTTGCCTATACCCGGTTGGACGTGACCGACCTTGCGGCGGTACAGGCTTTGTCGGCGCAGACCCCGCAACTGGACATTCTGGTCAACTGCGCGGCCATCACCTCACGCGGGGAAGAGATGGAGCCCGCGTTCTTTGAGCATGTCGTCAATGTGAACCTGCATGGCACCTTTCGTTGCGCGCAGGCGTTTCATCCCCAGTTGAAGGCCAAAGGTGGCGCGCTGATCAACATCGCGTCGATGTACGCCACCTTCGGCAGCCCGCGAAACCCGGCCTACGGGGCCAGCAAGGCCGCCGTGGCGCAACTGACCAAATCGCTGGCCATCGCCTGGGCCGCCGACGGCATCCGGGTGAACGCGGTGGCACCGGGGTTCATCGTCACCCAGCAATCGGCCAGAAGCCGCAGCGACCCAGCCCATGTCGCAGCCGTCACCCTGCGCACGCCGATGGGCCGTTGGGGTCAACCGGACGACATTGCCGGGCCGGTGCTGTTTCTGGCCTCGCCGGCCGCAAGGTTCATGACCGGCACCTGTCTGGCCATCGACGGGGGCTATTCGATTGGGTGACACGCGGACATCAGGGCGGGCCGGCCCATGACGGATTACAACCGGATCGGCGCGGCGGTCATCGGGACCGGCTTCATCGGCAGCGTGCACATCGGCGCGCTGCGCCGGTTGGGCGTGCGCCTCGAGGGGGTTCTGGGATCGACGCCTGACCGGGGCCATGACCGGGCGCGCGCCTTGGGCATCCCGCGCGCCTATCGGTCGCTGGACGAGGTTCTGGCCGACCCAAAGGTGCAGGCGGTGCATGTCACCTCGCCCAACGTGCTGCACTACCCGCAGGTCAGACAGATCCTTGCCGCCGGGCGCCATGTGATCTGCGAAAAGCCGTTGGCCATGACCTCGGTCCAGTCGCGCGAGATGGTGGATCTTGCCCGCGACAGCGGCTGTGTGGCGGCGGTGTGTTACAACACGCGCTTCTATCCGTTGAACCAGCACGCCCACCAAATGGCCCGCGTCGGTGCTTTTGGCCAGATCCTTATGGTGACCGGGCACTACCATCAGGACTGGCTGGCCAGGCCGACCGACTGGAACTGGCGGCTTGAGGCGGATCAGGGCGGCACCTTGCGCTCGGTTGGCGATATCGGCACCCATTGGGTCGATCTGACGCAGTTCATCACCGGCCTGCGCGCCACCCAGGTTCTGGCCGACCTCGCCACCTTTGTGCCAGAGCGGTTCAAACCGGCAGGTTCGATTGAAACCTTTGCCACCGGGCGCGGCGAGGCGCACGATCAGGTCCGCATCACCACGGACGATGCCGCCATGATCCTGCTGCGCTTTGCCGAGGGCGGGCGCGGCATGGTCTCGACCAGCCAGATCAGCATCGGGCGCAAAAATGCGATGGGTTGGGAAATCGCGGGCTCGGCCGCGTCGGCCGCTTGGGAATCCGAGACGCCGGATCATCTGTGGATCGGCCACCGCGACGCGCCCAACCAGATCCTGCAGCGCGATCCGGGCCTGATGAACGCCGCAGGGTCCGCCGCCGCGCGCCTGCCCGCTGGCCATGTCGAGGGCTTTGCCGACACCTTTCACGCGATGTTTGCCCAGATCTATGCCGACATCGAAGGCGGCGGCAGGTCTCAGGGCGCGACCTATGCCAGCTTTCTGGATGGACATCTGGAAATGCTGTTTTGCGATGCCGTGCTGCGCTCGGCGGAAACTGGAACCTGGGCCGATGTGGCCGACCCCTAGGAGGACCGGATGAAACTCGGGATTTTGACCGCCCCCTTCCCGGGCATGACCTTGGCGCAGGTCGCCGACTGGTCGGCCAGCGCGGGGTTTGAGGCGCTGGAGATTGCCTGCTGGCCCAGTGCGGGGGGCGAGGCGCGACGCTATGCCGGCACCGCCCATCTGGCGGTTGAAGGCATGACCGCCGCGCGGGGTCAGGAGGTGGTGGGCATGCTGGCGGCCAAGGGGCTGACGATTTCCGCGCTTGGCTATTACCCCAACCCACTGCACCCCGACGCGGGCTATGCGGCGGGCGTGGTGGCGCATCTGAAACAGGTGATCCGGGCGGCCGGGCTGATGGGGGTGGGGGTGGTCAACACCTTTGTGGGCGGAAACCGCGCCTTAAGCGTCGATCAGAACTGGGCCCGCGCCGTGCCCCTGTTCACCGAGATCGTGGCATTGGCCCGCGACTGCGGCGTGACCCTGGCCTTTGAAAACTGCCCGATGATCTTTTCGCCCGATGAATGGCCCGGCGGTCACAACATCGCCTA
>JANMJC010000135.1:0-1763 GCA_031371185.1 Paracoccaceae bacterium
CATTTGCGATCTCCGAACCGGATGCGGGGATTGAGCAACGCATAAATGATATCGGAAATCAGATAGGCTATGCAGAACATCATGGTGATCATCAGGATCAGCGCCATCTCCAGCGGGTAATCGCGCAGGGTGATCGAGGATACGAAATAGGTGCCAAGACCCGGCACACGGAACATCGCTTCGACAAAGATCGACCCGGTTGCCGTGCCGATGAACATCGGCAGAAAAACCGTGATCATCGGCAGGGCGGCATTGCGCAGGACGTGCTGAAAGATGATCCGGCGCTCCGAAATGCCCTTCGCCCTCAGCACGGTGACGAAGGGTTTGGTCAGCACGTCCAGCATGGCCGACCTGGTATAGCGGGCGTAGGTGGCCATCGGTATGGCAGCATAGGCGGCGATCGGCAGGATCCAGGAATTCGGCTTTTCCCAGCCCGACGCCGGCAGCCAGCCCAGCCAGACCGCGAAGATCATGATCAGCATCATCGAGATGACAAAGACCGGAATGGTCAGCCCCAAAGTGGCGAAGGCCGAGGCGAGATAGTCGATCCAGGTGTTGCGGCGCAGGGCGGCGGCCATGCCCAGAAGAATGCCCAAGGGTGCGCCGATCAGCACACCCGCGCCGCCAAGGATCAGGCTGGGCGGCCAGGCGCGGGCCAAAAGCTGCAACACGGTTTCGCCGGGGCTTTGAAAAGGGATGCCGAAGTCAAAGTGCAGAACCCCCCACATGTATCTGAAATACTGCACATACAGCGGCTTGTCCAAACCAAGGCTGGCGTTCAGCTTTGCCTTCACCGCGTCGTTGACGGGCATGTCATTGCCGTCAAATGGCCCGCCCGGCACGGCGTGCATCATCAGGAACACGATCACCGAAACCACCGTGAAGGTCAGCGCGACCGAGGCGAGGCGACCAAGAAGGTACCGGATCATCACGCTGCCCCTTCCACCAGATGACCCGGCGCCACCTCGACCAGTCCCGCGGGCGCGCCCGATTGCAAAACCTGCGCTTCGATCTGCGCCCGCGTCAGGAAATGGCGCTTGCGGCGGTCGCGCGGGTTCAACACCGGGATCGCGTCCAGCAGCCCTTGGGTATAGGGGTGGCGCGCGCCCTCAAAGATCGTCTCGGTCGCGGCCTGCTCCACGATGCGCCCGCCCCACATCACCGCCACCGTATCGGTCAGCGACCGCACCACCGACAGATCGTGGCTGATGAACAGGATCGACAGGCCCATTTCCTGCTGCAGGTCCAAAAGCAGGTTGATGATCTGCGCCTTGACCGACACATCCAGCGCCGAGGTCGGCTCGTCCGCGACCAGAACCGACGGCCGCAGGATCAGCGCGCGCGCAATCGCCACGCGCTGGCGCTGGCCGCCCGACAATTCATGCGGATAGCGCTGGCCGTAACTGCGGTGCAGGCCGACCCGCTCCATCATGTCCAGAGCCGCCCGGGACTGGTCGGCCGGCGTGCCCACGGCGTGAATGTGCAGGGGTTCGGCCACGATCTGGGCCAGGGTCATCATCGGGTCCAGCGCGGAATAGCTGTCTTGAAACACCACCTGCATGCGGCGTCGAAACGGTTTCAGCGCCGCGCGGTCCAGATGGGTGATGTCGGTGCCGTCGACCAGAATCTGGCCCGAGGTCGGCTCCGTCAACCGCATCGCCATCATGCCGGTCGTGGTCTTGCCCGAGCCGCTTTCGCCCACCAGCCCGACGATGGCGTTTCGCGGCACGACCAGATTTACATCGATCACCGCCGGATGGGGG
>JANMJC010000136.1:0-3878 GCA_031371185.1 Paracoccaceae bacterium
GGTGATCAGCAGGGCGCGCTTGCGTTCCAGCGCGTAAAGGTCCGCCTGATACAGCGAGTCCAGGGTCACGTCCTCCCAAGGCAGGAAGAGGTGCTCGATCGTCAACTCGGGGTCTGCACTGAAGTCCCCCGCCGGGTCATAGGCGCCAAAGGGCATGGTACCCGGCGGGGCTGCAAACGCGGGCGCGGCCAGAAAGGCCGCCACAGCAAAAGCTTTGATCCGTGTCATTGCGTTCTCCTTCTTATGGGTCGTGTCGTTGTGACGACGCATGGGTCATTCCTCCCATGTAAATGAAAAATGATAATCAACGGAACCAGCGGGACCAGCGCCCGCGCCGGCCACCCGAGTGGTCAATTCGACGATCCGGATCGGTTCCAGCCCCAAGGCAAGGGCATAGGCACTTTCCGCAGACTTCTGGGTTACGGCAAAGCCCAGCAGGACAACAACCGCCGCCACAAGGCCGGCCTGCAGAACCCCGTCGCTTCGTGTCCCGGCAAAGTGCCAGGCATTCTCGGACAGATGGTGCCAAATGGTCACCAGCAAGACCGAAGTATAAAGCAGCCCCGAGAAAAGTGTGAGAAGGAAAAACCCCTTCGCCTCTTCGACCCGTGCTTTCAGCAGCACCGGCAGGATGCACCCCAAGGCCAGAAGTGCATAGACGGCAAGGACTTTCACCGGCAACCGCGCGCGGGCGGTTTCACCCTTGGGCGTAATCCTGAAATCCACAAATTTGCCGGTCACCGCGTCCCGCAGGGCCATGAGGGTGCCCCACAGCACAAAAGGCCATTGCAGCGCGATGAACAGGATCCGCTCCCATGACAGGACAGCGGCATCTGCCGGGCGGAAATGGCCGGCGCGTTGCAAGGACGTTGCGATGACCAACATGACCAGCAGGCCCGGCAAGGCGTGGCCCAGATAGGCGGGGTAGGTGACATGCGCATAGCGAATGTCAAAGACGACCGCGATGATCGGGATCAGATACATGGCCAGATAGGTGATCGCCAGAATGGGGTAGAGCAGTTGGCAGAACAGGAACTGAGCCCGCAAACGCGGCGTCAGCGCGCGCAGATAGCGCGGCGTGTGTTGCAAAAGCAGCGTCACCAGACTGCGTGACCATTGAAACTCTTGCGTGACCATGTCGGCAACCGTTGCCGGACCGTCGCCGATGGCAATGGCATCCACCGCATGAACGCCGCGCCAACCGCCCGCGTTCAGGATCATCGTGGTGGAATGGTCCTCGGCCAGTTCGGGCCCCAGCCCGCCTACCGCGCGCAGGGCCTTCGTGCGCACCGCGTAATGCGATCCGATGCACATCGGCGCAAAGCCGTTGCTGTATCCGGCCTGCAAGATGCCGTGAAAGCCGCCTTCGGTGTGCAGCCTTGTGCGCGCCGCCCAGTTCAGCGTCCCGTTGGACGAACAGATGGACGGTGCCGAGACATAGCCCACGTCCGGATCGGCAAAGGGCCGCAGCATTTCGGTCAGGTAGCCGGGCTGCGGAACGTGGTCAGCGTCCAACTGGCAAACCACGTCGTACCGCTCGTATCCCCAATGGTCATAGAAGAACGCAAGGTTGCCTTCCTTGCACCGCGTCCGGCGCGGCCAGGTTTGCTGGTGGTAGGCATCCACGCCTTTGCGGCTGGACACCTGCACGCCATTGGCCTTGCACCACTCCAGGGTTTCCGGCGCCGGCGCCTCATCGGCGATCCAGGTGTCGTGGGGAAAATCCTGCGCAAGCATCGCCTCAAGGGTGCGGCGCAGGACGGCAAAGGGTTCGGACGGGGTTTTGGTGACAATCATGGCCACCCGCACCCGTCCCTTCGCCGGATCGGCCACCGGATCGGGGGCGGACGAGCGGACCGCGCGCAAATAGAAGGCGATGAAGAAGGCCTGCAGGAAGGTGATCCAACCGATCAGAACCGAGATGACGATGAACCGCGGCCAAAAATCCACATGCTCGGGGCGCAGCCACCAGGCCCAGAACCAAAGGGTCGCCGCAGCCCAAAGGACCACGACGAACAGATGCCACCTGCGCTCGTTTGGCGACAGAAGCGGCGACAGATTGGGAAGTCGGGGCTTACGGGGCACGGCGCACCTCAAACCACGGGGCGGCGCTGCGCAGGATGGTGTCAAGGTCAGAGCATTGCGTGCGAAATCCCAGCTTCTGCCCGGCAAGGTCGACGTTCGCGGTCAGCTTGGGCGCGTCGCCCGCGCGACGCGGGCCCCAATGCACCGCCAGCGGCCTTCCGGTCAGCTTTTCAACGCCCTCGATGATCTGGCGGATCGAAAGGCCCTGACCGGTTCCAAGGTTCACCGCCAGGTTTTCGCCGCCGTCCAGCAAATGGCGCAGCGCCAGCACATGGGCGCGGGCCAGATCGGTGACATGAATGTAATCCCGGATGCAGGTGCCGTCCGGCGTTGGGTAATCGGTGCCGAACACCTGCAACGGCGCTGCCCCCGCGGCCGCGTGCAAGGCCAAGGGGATCAGATGGGTTTCGGGGTCATGGCGTTCGCCCAACTCGCCGTCCGGGTCCGCCCCGGCGGCGTTGAAATAGCGCAGCGCCACAAAGCCCAACCCATGGGCGGCCGCGTGATCGCGCAGCATCAACTCGCAGATCAGTTTGGTGCGGCCATAGGGGTTGATCGGGTTTTGCGGGCAATCCTCGGAAATCGGCAGCGCGGTTGGCGCGCCGTAGGTGGCACAGCTTGACGAAAACACGATCCGCTGCACCCCGGCCCCGGCGGCACCTTTCAGCAGGCCGATCATCCCGCCCAGATTATTGTCATAATAAAGGCCCGGATCGCGCATGCTTTCGCCCACATAGGCGCTTGCCGCAAAGTGAATGACGGCGCGCGCGTCATGGGCGCGCAAGGCCGCAGCCACGGCAGCGGCGTCGCGCACGTCGCCTTGCACCAGCGGCCCGTAGCGCACGGCGTCGGCGTGTCCCGTGGACAGGTTGTCAAACGCCACCGGGGTATACCCGGCCAGGTTCAGGGCCTTGCAGGCGTGCGAGCCGATGTATCCCGCCCCCCCCGTCACGAGGACGGACGTCAGGTTGGTCACGATACTCTGGCGCCTTTCATCCGGTCAGATTTCAGCCGGTGGGCGAACCAGTCGATCGACAGGTCCAGACCCTGATCCAAGGCCACGGTCGGGGCCCAGCCCAGGATTTCGGCGGCCCGCGAAATGTCGGGGCGACGCTGGCGCGGGTCATCCTGCGGCAGGGGCAGATGCACGATGGGAAGGGTCGGGTTGATCCGTGCCAAGACCTTTTCGGCCAGTTCCAGCATGGTGAATTCCCCGGGATTGCCCAGATTCACCGGCATTTTCTCGTCCGACGCCATCAGGCGCATCAGGCCTTCGACCAGATCATCGACATAGCAGAAGCTGCGGGTCTGTGCGCCGTCGCCATAGACGGTCAGGGCCTCGCCGCGCAGAGCCTGAACGATGAAGTTGGACACCACGCGCCCGTCATCGGGGTGCATGTGGGGCCCGTAGGTGTTGAATATCCGCGCGATCCGGGTCTGAACCCCGCGATGCGCGCCAAACTCCCAGAACAGGGTTTCGCCCGCGCGTTTGCCCTCGTCATAACAGGCACGCGGCCCGCAGGTGTTGACATTGCCGCGATACCCCTCGTGCTGCAGCGAGATTTCAGGGTCGCCGTAAACTTCGGAGGTGGAAGACTGCAGGATCCGCGCCCCCTTGGCCTCGGCCAGGGTCAGCAGGTTCAACGTGCCGTCAACGCAGGTGCGGAAGGTGTGGATCGGGTCTTTCTGATAGCGCGGCGGAGAGGCAGGGCAAGCAAGGTTGTAGATCTGGTGCACCGGGCCATCCGCGCGCTGAGATTCTTCCCTTATCAAATCAATATCATTTAAACGCA
>JANMJC010000177.1:0-2923 GCA_031371185.1 Paracoccaceae bacterium
CACCAGAATCTGGTGATACAGGGCGTGACGGACATCTTCCGCGAGGTGCAGGAGGTGCAGATCGTGGCACCGGGGCGCGCCATGATCCGCATGACGACGCATATCATGCAGCGCGCCTACCGGATCGTCGAGCCGCTGCCGTCCCGGTTCTTTCTGAGCCAGGTCGATGGCGAATGGTTGATTGCGGAAATCGAAAGCACGGTCGGGCATCTGAAATGGGCCCTGGGTCAGGCCAGCGTGACGCCGCAGGGCACGTTTGAAGAAAAGGACGACGGTGATGCCGAAACTTGATCTGACAGCGGTGCCGGTGAAAACCGGGTCGATCTATCCCGCGCCTTACGCCGCGATGATGGCCGGTCGTTCCAGCCTGCGCCTGGGCGATGCCGGGGGGCTGACACAGTTCGGCGCCAATCTGGTGCGGCTGGAACCGGGCGCGCAAAGCAGCCTGCGCCACTCCCACCTGGTCGAGGACGAGTTCGTGATGATGACGACCGGTGAATTGGTTCTGATCGAGGACGAGGGCGAGGTGGTGATGCGCCCCGGCGATTGCGCCGCCTTTCCGGCGGGCACCGGCAACGGGCACCACTTTGTCAACCGCTCGGGCGCCGAGGCCAGCTTCCTTGTGGTCGGCAGCAAATCGGTCCGCGAAGTCGCGACCTATTCCGATGTCGATCTGGTGGTCACGATAAAGGGCGGGCGCGCCCGGTTCACCTACAAGGACGGCACAGATTATGCGGGGCCACGATGATCGTTGATCCCAAAGCCGTGCCGGTTTCTGGCGAGAATGGCATGCACACGCTGCATCTGTCGGCAGTGCCCGGTGGCTTGACCCAATTCGGCGCCTATGTTGACACCCTGCAACCCGGCACCTGGTCCGCCCAACGGCATTGGCATGAGGCCGAGGATGAATTCATTCTGGTGCTGGACGGCGTGGTGACGCTGCGCGACGATCAGGGCATGTCCGATCTGTCGCCCGGCGATGCGGTGTGTTGGCGGCACGGCGACCCCAATGCGCATCATCTGACCAACCGGGGGACCGAGCCTTGCCGCTATCTGATCGTGGGCAGCCGGGCGGCGGGGGATGTCTGCCATTATCCCGATGACGGCAGCCGGCAGGTGAACGGCGTCACTACTTGGAGCGTTCAGGACAAGGACGGCACCGTGCTGCGCGGCGGCGATCTTCCGCCCGAATTGCGGGGCCTGCCGCCGCGATGGGGCACGGCCTTTGACGGCACCCCCCTGCCCCGGATCATCCGCAAGGGCTCGGTTGCGGGGGTGGACGGCTGTGGCTATCCCGAAGGTTACAACCAGCTTGGCCCCTACCTTTGCTATCCCTTGTCCGACGCGGGCGGGCTGAGCCAGTTTGGCGCTTTCACCGAACATCTGATGCCCGGCTCGCAATCCACGCAGCGCCACTGGCACGAGCAAGAGGACGAGTTCCTGTATGTGCTGGAAGGGGCCGTCACCGTGGTCGAGGACGACGGCGAACACATCCTTACCCCGGGCATGGCCGCCTGCTGGCCGCGCGGTGTGCCAAACGCCCATACCTTGCGCAACCGCACCGACAGCCCGGTTTTCTATTTTGTGGTGGGCACGCGCCTGCCCGACGACCGCTGCCACTATCCCGATATCGACCTTTCATACTCGCGCCAGAACGGGGTGCGCATCATGGCGCACAAAGATGGCACCCCCTATCCCGGCTGGCCCAAAGGAGCACCCAGATGAGCGATTTCACCCTGTCCACCGATGCCGAGGGCGTCGCCACGATCACTTGGGACGTCAAGGCCAGGTCGATGAATGTCATGTCCACCCAAGCTTTTGCCGATCTGAACGGGTTGATCGATGGCGCCCTGGCCGATCCGGGCGTCAAGGGCGTGATCCTGACCAGCGGAAAGAAGGATTTCGCGGGCGGGATGGACCTGAACGTCATCGCACAGATGCGGGCGGGCGGGGCGGCGGCGATCTTTGACGGCGTGATGAACATGCACAGGATCCTGCGCAAGATCGAACTGGCGGGCATGGACCCCAAGACGAAAAAGGGCGGAAAGCCGATCGTGGCGGCGCTGCCGGGCACCGCCTTGGGCATCGGGCTGGAGTTGCCCCTGTCGTGCCACCGCATCATCGCCGCCGACAATCCGCGCGCCAAGATCGGCCTGCCCGAAATCATGGTCGGAATTTTCCCCGGCGCAGGCGGCACCACGCGTCTTGTGCGCAAACTGGGCGCCATGGGGGCAGCACCGTTCCTGCTGGAGGGCAAGCTTTCCAACCCCAAAGAGGCCAAGGCGGCGGGGATCATCGACGAGGTGGTCGCACCCGAAGAGTTGCTGACCCGCGCCAAGGAATGGATTCTGGGCGCGAAAGATGCCGATCTGGTCAAGGTCTGGGACGACAAGGGCTACAAGATGCCCGGCGGCAACCCCTATCACCCGGCGGGCTACATGACCTTTGTCGGCGCCAATGCCATGGTGATGGGCAAGACGATGGGGATCTATCCGGCGGCCAAGGCCTTGCTGGGCGCGGTCTATGAAGGGGCTTTGGTGCCCTTTGACGTGGCGCTGAAGATCGAGGCGCGGCAGTTCACCTCGGTTCTGATGAACCCGTCTTCGACCGCGATGATCCGCAGCCTGTTCATCAACAAGGAGGCGCTGGAGAAGGGGGCCAACCGGCCTGCCGCGCCAGACCAGACGGTGAAGAAGTTGGGCGTCATAGGCGCGGGCATGATGGGTGCGGGGATCGCCTATGTCAGCGCCATGGCGGGGATCGAAGTGGTGCTGATCGACGCCACGCAAGAGGCCGCCGACCGGGGTCGCGGCCATTCGGAAGGTATCCTCGACAAGGGGATGAAGCGCGGCAAGGTGACGGTCGGGACGAAGGCCGAGGTGCTGGGGCGGATCACGGCGACAACGGATTACGGGCGGCTTGC
>JANMJC010000238.1:0-13588 GCA_031371185.1 Paracoccaceae bacterium
GCCATATCGTCCGCAAGTTCGGCATGCGCAACGGCCTGCAACCGGATCACCTGACGATCAAGCTGACCGGGTCCTGTGGCCAGTCATTGGGCGCATTTGCCGCAAGGGGGCTGAAGCTGGAGGTGATGGGCGACGCCAACGATTACGTCGGCAAGGGGCTGTCGGGGGGCACCATCGTGGTACGTCCGCAAATGTCGTCGCCGCTGACGGCCTGCGACAATACCATCATCGGCAACACGGTGCTGTACGGCGCGACCGACGGCTATCTGTACGCCGCGGGCCGGGCGGGCGAACGCTTTGCCGTGCGCAACTCGGGCGCGTCGGTGGTGGTCGAGGGCTGCGGGTCGAACGGTTGCGAATACATGACCGGCGGGGTGGCGGTGATCCTGGGCGGGATCGGGGCCAACTTTGGCGCCGGCATGACCGGGGGCATGGCCTATCTTTATGACCCCAAGGGTCTGGCCGAAGATCATGTGAACCCCGAAAGCCTGTTGGCTTGCGCCGTGTCCCATCCCCATTGGGAAGCGCAGTTGAAAGGCCTGGTCGAGGCTCATGTGACCGAGACCGGCAGCCGCCACGGGGCCGCGATCCTGGCCAACTGGGCCGAAGAGCGGGCGAACTTCCTGCAGGTCTGCCCGAAAGAGATGTTGCTGCATCTGAAGCATCCCTTGTCGGACGAGGCGCGAAAGGTTCCTGCCGAGTAACCTCATCGTCGTCCTTCGGACGCTCTTCGTGTCTGAATGCGGCCCCCGGTAAAGGGGGCCGTTTGGCCCATGCCGCGCTTGACCGCGCGCGCCCTTTCGGGCCTATGCTGGGGGATGGCAACGGCATCCAAATCGAGCTCCAAAAAGAAACCCGGGCCAAAGCCTGCGGCACCTTTGCGCACGCGCTGGCAGCTTTTCCGGCTGTGGGCGTTGCGGTTTCTGGCCGGGCTGGCAGCACTTTACGGCATGCTGATCCTGACCTTCGCCGTCGTGCCCCCGCCGATCAACCTGTATCAGATCGGGGAGTCCTGGCGCCTGGGCGGCATCGAAAAGGATTGGGTGGCCTGGGACGACATCGCCCCCGCCCTGCCCCTGTCGGTGGTCGCCGCCGAAGACGCCAATTTCTGCCTGCACTGGGGCTTTGACATGGCCGCGATCCGCGAAGCCATTGCCGAAGGGGGCGGGCGCGGCGCCTCGACCCTGTCGCAACAGGCGGTCAAGAACACCTTTCTGTGGCAGGGCCGCAACTGGCTGCGCAAGGCGATGGAGGCCACCCTGACCCCGGTGGTCGAACTGGTCTGGACCAAGCGGCGCATCCTGCATGTGTACCTGAACACCGTCGAATTTGCCGAAGGCGTCTTTGGCGTGCAGGCCGCAGCCCAGCACTATTTCAACGTCGATGCCCGCGATCTGACCGCGCTGCAAGCCGCCCGTCTGGCCGCCGTCCTGCCCGATCCCAAGGGCCGCGACGCCGCAAACCCCTCGTCCTTTGTGCGCAGCCGCACCCGCGCCATCATGGCCGGCGCCGAAACCATCGCCGCAGACGGCCGCGCGGACTGTTTTGCGCCACAGGATTGACCGCCGTGCCTTGGCAGGGCATTGAGGAGAAAACCCCAAGGCTCTGAAAACATGATCCGGCTTTATCATTTCCCGCTCTCGCCCTTTTGTCGCAAGGTGCGGCTGACCCTGGCCGAAAAGAAGCTGGAGGTGGAACTGGTCGAAGAGCGTTATTGGGAACCGACGCCCGATTTTCTGCGGCGCAACCCGGCCGGAAAGGTGCCGATCCTGAAGATCGAAGCCCGGATCTTAAGCGAAAGCCAGGCGATCTGCGAGTTTCTGGACGAAACCCATCCGACTCCGGCCCTGATGCCGCGCGACGCCGACACCCGATACGAAGTGCGCCGGCTGTGCGCCTGGTTTGACGACAAGTTCCACGACGAGGTGACGTCGAAACTGCTGTACGAACGGGTCAGCAAGAAGGTCATGGGGCAGGGCTATCCCGATTCAAAGGCGGTGAAATCGGGGGCGGCGGCGATCAAGTATCACCTTGATTACCTTGCCTGGCTATTGGATCAGCGGCGCTGGCTGGCCGGCGATGTGATGACGCTGGCCGATTTCACCGCCGCCGCACATCTGTCCTGTCTGGATTACATTTCCGATGTCGACTGGAACCGGCATGCCGTGGTCAAGGACTGGTACGCCAAGATCAAATCGCGCCCCTCGTTCCGCACCTTGCTGGCGGATCAGGTTTCGGGGTTTCCGCCCCCGGCGCATTACGCCGATCTGGATTTCTGATGGCCGGACCCGGGGGCGCTTCGCCCAGGCCCGATTGGCAAGAGCCAACCGGGTTGGACCCCCAGTGGATATTTTTGCACAGATGAATGAGTTGAAGCAGCGGCTGCGCGCACGGGCGGAGGTGGAAGGCTTCTCGGCCCTGGGGATTTGTGCCCCGGATGCCATTCCGCAAGCGACGGCGCGTCTGGACGCCTTTCTGGCACAAGGGCGCCACGGCCAGATGGACTGGATGGCCGAGCGCGCGGCCTGGCGTGGCAATCCGGCGGCCCTATGGCCACAGGCGAAGTCGGTGATCATGCTGGCCGAGGTCTATGCGCCGCAGGGCGATCCGATGGCGGGGCTGGCCCAGACCGACCGGGGGGTGGTCAGCGTCTATGCGCAGGGCAAGGATTACCATGATCTGGTCAAGCGGCGGTTGAAGCGGTTGGGGCGCTGGCTGATCGACGTCGCCGCCAGATCGGGCCAGCCCTGCGAGATCAAGGTCTTCGTCGACACCGCGCCAGTGATGGAAAAGCCTCTGGCGCAGGCGGCAGGTCTGGGCTGGCAGGGCAAGCACACCAATCTGTTGTCGCGCGATCTGGGGAACTGGTTCTTTCTGGGCGCGATCTTTACCACGCTGGACCTGGTCCCCGATGTGCCCGAGGTCAGCCACTGCGGCACCTGCACCGCCTGTCTGGACATCTGCCCGACCAAGGCCTTTCCCGCGCCCTATCAGTTGGATGCGCGGCGCTGCATTTCCTATCTGACCATCGAACACAGGGGCCCGGTGGATGCCGATCTGCGCGGGCTGATGGGCAACCGTATCTATGGCTGCGACGATTGTCTGGCGGTGTGCCCGTGGAACAAGTTCGCAGCCGATGCGCGCGAGATCGGCTATCAGGCAAGGGTCGGTCTTCCGGAACTGGCCGAGCTTGCAACGCTGGATGACGCGGCCTTTCGCCAGCGCTTTGCCGGAAGCCCGATCAAACGGATCGGTCGCGACCGCCTGGTGCGCAACGTGCTGTATGCCATCGGCAATTCGGGCCTGCCCGATCTTGCCCCGGTCGCGGCCCGGTTGGTGGGCGACGGCGATCCGGCGGTGGCCGATGCGGCGGCTTGGGCGGTGGCGCGGCTTAGTCGGAACTGACGACGGGGACGAATCCGCCGTAAATCATCCGACGCATGTTGACGGGGGTATCCATGCTCCAGCCTTGGGCGCGTGGGTCAGCCATGACCCGGGCGTTGACCTCGTCGCGGTGCGCGCGGTCGCGGTAGGTGATGTAGGAGACATAGACGATTTCGCCCGGCTCCAGTTTCACAGACATCGGAAACGAGGTGAGCTTGCCGTCGGGAACGTCGTCGGCGCGGCATTCCACATAGGACAGCGCGCCGTGGTCCATCCACATCTGACAGCCGACCGTGGCGATCTTGAGGTACTCGGCTTCGTGTTCGATCTGAACCGGCAGGACAAAGGAATCGACATAGGGCATCGGCGGGGTCCTTATGGGGTGACCGGGGCAGATCTTAACACGAAGGCGCAAGAAATGGCAGACAGGTTGGCGGGCAAGGTGGCCATCGTTTCAGGCGGCTCGACCGGGTGCGGGGCGGCGGCGGTGCGTCTGTTCGCCGCCGAAGGTGCGGCGGTGGGGATCATCGACCGCAATGTCGCGGCAGGCACGGCGCTGGCTGCCGAACTGTCCGGGTCCGGGCATCGGGTGGTCTTTGCGGCGGCCGATGTATCGCAGAAGGATCAGGTGGAACAGGCGGTTGCCACGGTCGCGAAACACCTTGGCCCGGTGAACGTGCTGTTCAACCACGCGGGCACCATCGTGATCAAACCCTTCCTGGAAACCGAGGAAGCCGACTGGGACTTTCTGTTCGATGTGAACGTCAAGTCGATGTATCTGATGACCCGCGCCGTGCTGCCGATGATGCTGGCACAGGGCAAGGGGGCAATCGTGTGCACCTCGTCGATCTCGGCGGTTTACGGCACCCCGAACGAGGTGCTGTATGATACGACCAAGGGGGCCTGCCACATGTTCGCCCGCGCCCTCGCGGTGGAATTTCGCGACCGGGGCATCCGCTGCAACGCGGTCTGCCCGGGGTTCATCGAAACCCCGCATGGCAACCGCGAGGTGGCGGCACTGGCGGCCCTGGGCGTGGATGTGTCGGAAGCGGCGATCAGGGCGGCACAGGGCCGGTTCGGTCAGCCCGACGACATCGCGCGGGCCGCGCTGTATCTGGCGTCGGACGACTCGGATTTCGTCAATGGCACCCGGTTGTTCGTCGACAACGGGTTTTCTGCGGTCTGACCGGATCCGGCGTCTTTGGGCCAAAGTGCGCCCGGGCTCTGACGAAGGCTTTGGCAGGGCCGTGATTCGGGCGCATGATGGCGCGACGAACGCCCAAAGGAGGCAGGCATGAAACATCTGGCCGACCATCGCAGCACCAGCACCGGCGGACGCCTTGCGCATTTCCTGCGGCTGGCGCGCAATCAGGGCGACGCAGTCTGGGCCCGCGTGTGGAAAAGGCCCGCCAGTCCTGCGGCGGGCAACCGCCGTGTGGTGGAGTTCGTGCGCATCGAACGCGGCCGCGAGATCTGACCGACGCGACCCGGATGCCTGTATCTGTCGGGGCAAATCACAGGTTGCTGCCCGTCACGGCCCCGACGGGTGATCCTTCGGCATCCCTTCGGACGAGGTGCCGGACCTCTCCGCATCCGCTCAGCGGTTGTCCGCCTCGAGGTTAAGCCAGGCCACCTCTGCCCGGGTCAGGGCCAGTGCTGCGCCGGGCAGGGTGGACATGATCTCGCCGGGGCTGCGCGGACCGATCAGGGCCAGTGAGGGGAAGGATTGCGACAGAACCCAGGCCGTGGCGATGTTGTGGGCCGAAAGCCCGCGCTCGGCCGCGAGGATTTCGGCGCGGTGGCGTCGTTCGGCGTTCGCCGGGCTGCCAAAGCAGGTTTCGGGCGCGGTGTCGGCGGGCAGGCGGTTGCGCAGGCCTTGCGCCAGGAAATACCCGCGCGCCTGACTGGACCACGACAGATGCACCAGCCCGCCCGCCCGCAGCGCGGCCAGGGTTTCGGGCGTGTTCGAGGTGATGCACCCGGCCCATACCGGCTGTTCCATCACCGCCAGCGACAGGTTGTTGTTCAGGATTCGGAACGGCTCCAGCCCCTTTTCGGCGGCATAGGCATTCGCCTGCGCCACCCGGCCCGGCGACCAGTTCGACCCGCCAAAGATGCCGATCCTGCCCGCCGTCTTCAGCCGGTTCAGCGCATCGACGAATTCGCCCACCGGAACGGCAGGATTGTCGCGGTGCAGGATGTAGATCGGCGCATGGGTCTGCTGCAAACGCTCCAGCGAGATGTCCAGTTGCGCGCCGATGGCATCGGGAAAGCAATAGGGCGTATGCGCGCCTTTGGCGATGATCGTGACCGACTTTTCAACGCCGCGCGCCTTGATCCAGTCGCCCAGCACCTTTTCGTGCAGGCCCCCGCCATAGACAAAGCCGGTGTCATAGGCGTTGCCGCCGGCCTCCGCCCAGGCATCCCAGACCACCGCACCCTCGGCCACGGTGTTGCGGTTGTCGCAGCCCAGGATCAGTTTCGAGATCGGTTTGGCCATGCCCGGCAGGGTGATCATCGGCATGGCGGGCAGTCCGGCGGGCACCACGCCGGGCAGGCGGCGGTTGGTGGCCGGAGTTTCGGCAAAGGTCACATAGCCGACCTCGGCCCGCCATTTGTCCAAGCTCTCGTTGTTGCCGATGCTGTCGGCGTGGCTGGGCGCGGGGTGCGGGGCCTGCAACGCGCCTGCCGCGATGGCCTTCGACACCGCTTCGGCCTCGAAGGCGAACAGCATCCGCGCGTCCCGGATCGCTTCGGTGCGGGTCGCGTCACCCGTGGTGATGTGCAGCCAGGCATCCGACGGGCCCGCATTGCGCCCGGGCACCCAGGGATCATCGATCACGATCTTGCCCTTTGTGCCGGTGATCGTGGCGCGGTTGTCCATGGTGCGCGCGACGGCCACGCCGACCTCGGCGGTAAAACCCGAAGCGAAGGTCAACAGGCCATGCGCCACCGCATCCACGCCGGTGGCCGCCAAAGATCCGTTGCCCTTGACGCTGATCGGATTGGCAAAGGGCTGCCCGATGGCCGCTCCTGCGATCAGCCGCGCCAGGGACACCGGATAGCCGCCCACGTCCAGAATGCCGCCACCGCCCAGGGCCGGGTCATACAGCCGCGAGGTTTCCTTGAAGGTGGCGTTGAACCCAAAGCGCGCTTCGATGTGAACCGGGGTGCCAATCTCGCCGTTCGCGATGATCTTCAGCACCCGGTCAATCTGCGGGTGGCAGCGGTACATGAAGGCTTCCATGAAGAAGCGCCCCTCTTGCGCCGCAACCTCGGTCACCGCGACCACTTCGGCCGCGTTCATGCCTGCGGGTTTTTCGCACAGAACGTGCTTTCCCGCGCGCAGGGCGGCGATGGACAGTTCGGCGTGCCAGGGATGGGGGGTGGAGACATAGACCGCCTCGACCTGCGGATCGGCCAGCAGGGCAGCGTAATCGGCATGGCGATGGGCGGGCTCGATGGCGTAGCGCTCGCCGAACGCCTTGCGCCGGGTCGCATCGCGCGAAGCGATGGCGACCAGCGTTCCGGCGTCGGTCTGCGCCAGACCGTCGGCGAAGTTATGCGCAATCGCGCCCGGTCCGACAATGCCCCAACGAATGGCCATGATGATCACCTCCCTGTTGCCCGAAGTCGTAGCAAGGGGGTCCGAGTCTGGGAAGGCTGAATTTTACTAAACTTGAAACGTGCCGAAGGCCGCGCGGTCAGATCGCGGTCAAATCCGGTCCTGGCGTTTGTCGGGCCGGGGGCGCATGTGAACGCGAAGCCGGGTCAGGCTGTCACGCAGCGCGGTCACCTCTGGCAGGGTCAGCCCGGTCGTTTGCAAAAAACATTCCGGGATACCCGCCGCTTGGACGACAAGATCCCGGCCGGCCGCCGTCAGCGCCACCAGAACCTGCCGCTCGTCCAAGGTGCTGCGTTGCCGGGTCAGCCATCCCGCCGTCTCCATCCGTTTCAAAAGCGGGGTCAGGGTGTTGCTGTCCAGTTGCAGGGTCGCGCCCAGTTGGCCGACGGTCTGATCCGCCCGGCCTGACAGGGACGACAGCACCAGATACTGCGGATAGGTCAGGCCAAGCGGCTCCAGCAGGGGGGCATAGGCCGATTGCATGGCGTGGCCCGCCGAGTACAGAGCAAAGCACAGCATGTCTGAGGGCGGCATGGTCATCGTTGCATGATAAATCGTGCGCGATGAAAGCGCAAGCGATTGACGGGCGAGCGGGCTTGGGGTAAAAGCCTCGTATACGATTTAATCGTAAACGATATGGAGCTTGGAATGACGATCACCACCGCGTACGAAACCGAAGCAACCGCCACCGGGGGCGGTCGCAATGGCACGTCCAAACTGGCCTCGGGAATGCTGACCATGACGATGACCAGCCCCAAGGAGTTGGGCGGATCGGGTCTGGGCCACAATCCCGAAGAAATGTTCGCCCTGGGCTATGCGGCCTGCTATCTGGGGGCCATGCGCTTTGCGGCGGGGTCCGAAAAGCTGGGAACCGTTCCCGAAGAGGCGACGGTGACGGCAAAGGTCGGCATCGGCGGGCGCAGCGAAGGCGGTTTTGGCCTGAAGGTCAAGTTGACCGTGACCATGCCCGGAGTTGACCGCGCCCTGGCCGAAAAGATCGCCGAGCGCGGGCATTTCATCTGCCCCTACAGCCACGCGACCAAGGGCAATATCGAGGTCGAGACGGTTCTGGCCTGACCTGACGAGGCGTTGGTCAAGGCTGCGGAATTTCGCTCAGCAAAACTTGGCGAGGGATTCACAGAATCTCAACCAAGTGGTAGTGTGATACGTGGTACGGAGATCGACATGCCCTTGGATGCCCATCAAATTGAAAGTATCGTCAGTGGCCCTCTGCGTGATCAGTTGGCCTCTGTAGATATTGTGTCCCTCAGCGTCCGTGAAGATGTCGACCATGATGGTGACCCGATTCTTCGGATCAAGGTGACATTCAAGGACGACGGGAAACAACTTCAGGCGTCGAAAGTCAAAGGTCTGATCCGTCATCTGCGCACAGCGCTTGCCCTTCAAAACGAAGCACGGTTCCCGGTGCTAAGCTTTCAGGTTGAAAACGAACCGGACGGTGAGCCTTCTGAAGCCGCTTGATCTTATCACCACGGCCAGGCGACTAGCCGTGGTGCGAAACTCCAAGCGCCCGCGGCAATCCGACCTTAAACGGGCTGTCAGCACAGTTTACTATGCTTTGTTTCATATGATGTGCCGGAATTGTGCTGACTGCTTTATTGGCGGCCACGCGTCCGACCGCAGCGACCCGGCTTGGCGCCAGGCCTATCGGGCAATCGATCACAAGTTTGCAAAAGGTCAGTGCCAAAACAAGGCAGTTTTGGCCAAGTTTCCAAAGGATGTCGAGGACTTCGCGAACCTTTTCCATGAGTTACAAATCGATCGGCACTCTGCTGACTATGACCCAGCTTCGTTCTTTACCTTGACGGATGTCGTCGCTTCAATCGACGCTGCACAACTGGCTATTGACGCGTTTCAACGTGTTCCTATCAAGCACAGGCGCGCCTTTGCAGCTTGGGTGGCAATAAAGGATCGCCGCGACTAAGCCCGCACCAGCGCTTCGTAGGTCTCTGAAACCCGGCGGGTGATCTCTCCGACTTCAAAGGTGTAGTCGCCGATCTGACCCACCGGGGTGACCTCGGCTGCCGTGCCGGTCAGCCAGCACTGTTCGAAACCTTCCAGTTCCGATGGCATGATATGGCGCTCGTGCACCTTGATCTGCATGTCCTTCAACATGCCGATCACCGTCTGCCGGGTGATGCCGTTCAGGATGCAGTCGGGCAGGGGCGTGTGCACTTCGCCATTCTTGACGAAAAAGATGTTGGCCCCGGTCGCCTCGGCCACATAGCCGCGATAGTCCATCATCATCGCATCCGAACAGCCCTTCGCCTCGGCGGCATGTTTGGACATGGTGCAGATCATGTAAAGACCCGCCGCCTTGGCGGCATGGGGAATGGTCTCGGGCGAGGGGCGCTTCCACTTGGCGATGTCCAGCTTGGCGCCCTTGAACTTGGCGTCGCCGTAGTAGTTGCCCCAGGTCCAGCAGGCAACGGCCAGATGGATCGGGTTCAGATTGGACGCCACCCCCATCATTTCGCCGGCCCCGCGCCAGGCAATCGCCCGCACATAGGCGTCGGTCAACCCGTTGGCCTTCAGCACCGCCTCTTTGGCCGCGTTGATGTCGGCCACCGAAAAGGGCAGCGGCATGTCCAGCAACTCACCCGACTTGCGCAGACGCTCCGAATGCTCGGTCGATTTGAAGATCCTGCCGTTATAGCACCGCTCGCCCTCGAACACCGCGCTGGCATAGTGAAGGGCATGGGTCAGGATATGCACATTCGCGCTGCGCCATTCCACCAGCTTGCCATCCATCCAGATGAATCCATCGCGATCGTCATATCCCGCCATTCCGGCCCCCATTTTGCAAAGATTGCGTCAGATCGGTCCGTTTCGGACATAATCTTGCGCCAAACCGCAGAATCGCTACAGTTTGTGACTTGGAATGTCAACAAGGCTGACGTAAATTACCGGCGGTGGAGGGCGAAATGGCCGAGAACAGCTTTGGGGGCGAGGGCCTTCTGTATCTGACCGACGAGCAGTTGCGAAAGGGCATCGAGGCGATGTTCTTTGCCTATCGCGGCTTCACGGCGGACCCGGACCGCATTCTGGAGGGCATGGACTATGGCCGCGCGCATCACCGGGCGGTGCACTTTATCAACCGCTCTCCGGGAACGACGGTGGGCAATCTGCTGGACATTCTGGGGGTCACCAAGCAAAGCCTGAACCGCGTGCTGCGGACCCTGTTCGACGGTGGGCTGGTCGAGGCGCGGGTCGGAAAGAAGGACAAGCGCGAGCGGCATCTGTACCTGACCGAAAAGGGCCGCGCACTGGAACGGGAACTGTCCGATGCGCAACGGGCGCGGATGCGGGCGGCCTACCGCGCGGCGGGGCCGCAGGCGGTCCAGGGATTTCGTACCGTGCTCGAGGCGATGATGGATCCCGAAATGCGCCGCCAGTTTCAAGGAATGAAGGACAGCGGACAATGATGGACGTGGTACCGCATCTTCTGGTGGTTGACGACGACGAGCGCATTCGCGGGCTGTTGCAGAAGTTCCTGATACGGAACGGCTTTCTGGTGTCGATCGCCCGCGATGCCGCGCAGGCGCGTCGGCTTTTGGCCGGGCTGGAGTTTGACCTGCTGATCCTGGACGTGATGATGCCGGGCGAAAACGGTGTGGCCCTGACCCGCGATCTGCGCAGGTCCATGGCGGTGCCGATCCTTTTGCTGACCGCCAAGGGCGAGACCGGCAACCGGATCGAGGGGCTGGAGGCCGGGGCCGATGATTATCTGGTCAAGCCCTTCGAGCCGCGCGAATTGTTGTTGCGGATCAATGCCATCCTGCGCCGGGTGCCGCAGGTCAGGGCACAGGACGCGCCGAAGTCGCTGCAACTGGGGGCGGTGCGCTATGATCTGGACCGCGGCGAACTGTGGCGCGGCGCCGATCTGGTGCGCCTGACCGCAACCGAGGCGGCCCTGATGCGGCGCTTTGCAGCTCATCCGGGCAGCGCCCTGAACCGCGAGGCGCTGGCCGGCGACATGCCCCGCGACGAGGCGGGCAACGGTCACGAGCGGGCGGTGGATGTGCAGATCACCCGCCTGCGCCGCAAGATCGAAGACGACCCCAAGCAGCCGCGCTATCTGCAGACCGTGCGCGGCGAGGGCTATATGCTGGCGCCGGACTGAGGGCAAAAAACCTGGGGGCCCAAGCATCGGGGGCGCTGCCCCCGCCCGCGAAAACCCGGGGTTTTCGCAGACTCCCCCGGGATATTTGGATCAAAGTGAAGGGGCTTGGCGTGGTTCTTGTATTCAGACATGGCGACAGCCTTGAACATCTGACCCCGCCCGGGCATCCCGAACGGCCCGAGCGGATGCTGGCGGTTGACCGGGGTTTGGCCGGGCGGGATGTGGAGTGGCGCGATTGTCCCCCGGGGGACGAGGCCGATGTGTTGCGCTGCCATCCGGCGCGGTATCTGGCGCGGGTGCAGGCGGCGGTGCCCGCGCAGGGCCGGGCGCAGCTGGATGCCGACACCCATCTGTCGCCGGGATCGGTTCGCGCGGCGATGCGGGCGGTGGGGGGGGCCTGCACGGCGGTGGATGCGGTGCTGGCAGGCGAGGCGCGGACGGCTTTCGTCGCCGGGCGGCCGCCGGGGCATCATGCGGAAACCGAATCCGCGATGGGGTTCTGCCTGTTCGGAACGGCGGCGATTGCGGCCAGGCGGGCGCTGGAGGTGCACGGGCTGACCCGCGTCGCCGTTCTGGACTTCGACGTTCATCACGGCAACGGCACGCAGGACCTGTTGTGGGACGAGGCCCGCGTGCGGTTCGTCTCCAGCCATCAGATGCCGCTGTATCCCGGCTCGGGCCACCAAAATGAGCGCGGCGCGCACGGCCAGATCACCAATCTGCCGCTGCGGGCCGGCTCGGACGGGCGCGAGATGTGGCGCGCGTGGAAGCCGGTTCTGGACGGTCTGCGGCTGTGGTCCCCCGAGTTGATCGTGATCAGCGCCGGATTCGACGCGCATCGAAACGATCCACTGGCGGGGCTGAACTGGGTCGAGGAGGACTTTGCCCGGCTTACCGCCGCAATCTGCGACCTGGCGAAAGATTGCTGTGCGGGGCGGGTGGTATCGACGCTGGAGGGAGGCTATGATCTGGAGGCTTTGGCCGCCTGCGTGGCCGCGCATGTTGACGAATTGGGAAGGGGGGCTGGATGAGCGACAAACCCGTGGCCGAGATGAGCTTTGAAGAGGCCATGGCGGCGCTGGAAGCCGTGGTCGGCCCGTTGGAGCGCGGCGATGTCGCGCTGGAGCAATCCATTGCCCTGTATGAACGCGGCGCCGCGCTGAAGGCGCATTGCGCGGGCAAGTTGAAGGATGCCGAGGCCAAGGTCGAGATGATCCGCGTACAGGAAGGCCGCGCCATCGGCACCATCCCGGCGGAGGGCATGTGACCTTTTCCGAGGTGATTGAACAGGACGCGCGACTGGTTCAGGCGCGGCTGGACCGGGCCATGTCCGCGATGGCCGATGAACCCGTGGTGCAGGCGATGCGCTATGCCGTGCAGGGCGGCAAGCGGTTGCGCGGCTTTCTGGTGCTGGAATCCGCGCGCATGCTGGGGATCGCTCCGCAGAACGCGTTGGCGGCGGCGGCCTCGGTCGAGGCGCTGCACGGCTATTCGCTGGTGCATGACGACATGCCTTGCATGGACAACGACGATCTGCGGCGGGGATTGCCGACCGTTCATGTGAAATGGGACGAGGCGACGGCGGTTCTGGCCGGGGATGCGCTGCAGACGCTGGCGTTCGAATTGATGTGTGACCCCGATCTGGGGTCGGCCGAGGTGCGGATTGATCTGGTCGCCGGTCTGGCGCGCGCCAGCGGAGCTGACGGCATGGTGCTGGGCCAAGCCCTTGATATCGCCGCCGAGACGGCGCAGGTTCCCCTGACACTGGCAGAGATCACCCGGTTGCAGGCCGGCAAGACCGGGGCGCTGATCGGCTTTTCGGCAGTGGCGGGCGCGATCATCGCCCGCGCCGACCCCGCCCCCTTGCGCGCCTATGCCGATTGTCTGGGGCTGGCGTTTCAGATCTCCGACGATCTTCTGGACGTGACGGGCGATTCTGCCAAGACCGGCAAGCGTGTCGGCAAGGATGCCAAGGCGGGCAAGGCAACCTTTGTGTCGCTGATGGGGCTGGAAAAGGCGCGCGCCCAGGCCGCTGATCTGGTTGCACAAGCGCAGAATCACTTGCGCCCCTATGGCTCGCGGGCGCAGAATTTGATGGAAGCCGCGCATTTTGTGATTTCGCGCGAAAGCTGAAAGGTATTTGACATGGCAGATCGCCCCGACACCCCGCTTTTGGACCGGGTTCATCTGCCCTCGGATCTGAAGGGGCTTTCCGACCGCGAGTTGCGCCAACTGGCCGATGAACTGCGCGCCGAGACGATTTCGGCGGTGTCGGTGACCGGGGGTCATCTGGGCGCGGGTCTGGGTGTGGTCGAGTTGACCGTCGCGCTGCATGCCGTGTCCGCGACCCCCTCAACCGACGCATTCACGGACTTTCCGGCCTCGGAATCAACAGCCAGCGTGCCGACAAATACAAAGATGTCACCTCCTGGGGC
>JANMJC010000085.1:0-4480 GCA_031371185.1 Paracoccaceae bacterium
TGCGGCACACGGCCCGGGGCGACCTCTTCAAGCTGGCGGAACAGATGGGCCCGGGTGAATTCGGGCCGTTGCAGAACCAGCGTGGTGTAAACGCCGGCGGCCTCCAGCAGGGCGGCCAGATCCTGCGCGCCCAGGGTGTCGGCGAATTCCGCAAAGCTTTGCCCGGGTGCCGCGGCAAAGATGTTGTCCACAGCCTGCGCATCGCTGTCCGCCGCATCGGCGAAATCGGCTTGCGCCATCTCGGCATCGGACAGGCCCATTTCCTGGGGTTCAAAGGCCGCCGAGGTCAGCGCGCTGCCGACGGCCACCTTGGCCACCGCGCCCGACGTGGTGCGGATCACCTGAATGCGCCGTGGCCGGATCGGTTGGGGCAGCGTTGCAGGTGCAGAGGGGCTTGCCGACAGAGCGGCGGGCGAATTGGGCACCGCCTGCACCGGCGAGACACCGGTGGGGGCCGTGCGCGGTCGGTCGATGCGCTGCTCTGACACCAGCATCAGCGGTGCCGGACGGCTCGCCGCAGGGGCGTCGGCCCCGCGCGAGGCTCGTACAACCTGATCCAGATCACGGCGATAACGGTCTTGCGGGTCCCGGGCCTCGGCCTCGGCGGCGGGGTTGATCTTGCGGTCCGCCACCGTCGCGGCCACGGCGGCCTTGAGATGAGCCAGCGCGGATTGGCGGCGCAGGGTTTCGGGCTGGCCCAACTCGTTGTCCGCGACAGCCAGCAATCGGTCCAGGGCCGCATCCTGATCGGCGTCGGCCGGTTGTGCCGCGTCCTTTGCCTCTGGTGCGATCGGGGCCACCAAAGCCACGCGTGCGGCGGCTTGTGGTTCCGGTGCGGGGGCTGTCGCATCGGCTTCCATGCCAAGGGCGGCGAGTTCGGCGGCGAGTTCGGCCTCTTCTTCGGGCGACAGACCGGTGATCTTGGGCGCGGGCGTTTCGGTGCCAAGTTGCAAGGCCGCAACCTTGGCCTCGGGTGCGCCTTGCGCAGGGGCATCGGCGCGACGAATGCGGATCACACGGGCGCGGGCCTTTTGCAGGGTCGCGGCGCCAAGGGACGGCTCCTGGGGTTCAACGGCGGCGTCATCACTCGCGGCAAAGGGGGCGACGGCACTTGCCGCACCTTGCGTGGACATCGCGCTGTCCTGTGCCGGGGTCGGCACCGGATCGCCCGGTTCGCTGGCCGTGCTGGCCGTGCTGGCGCCAAGGCGGCGCACCTTGCGGCGCTGCGACCGGGTAAGTTCTGCCTTATGCTCTGACGTCGGGTCCGCAGACAAGGCGGCGTCCCGTTCTGCGCTGTCCTCCGGTTCGGACGAAGGCACGGTTGGCGCGGCACCTTCGGAGCCGGGCACCCGGGCAGGCCCGGAAGAAGCCTCGTCCTCGACCAGATCAAGGTCTTGCCAATCCGTCAACGCGTCGTCGTCATCACCGACCGCCGCGTCGCTCATCGCGCTCGGTTCGGCGGCAGAAGGCTCGGCCCCGGTCGCGTCCTGCGCGGTGGCCACGCCATCCATGGCGGCGATGTCCGACAGGTCCTGATCGTCGGGCCAATCGGCAAGATCGGCCTCGCCTTCGTCCAGATCGCTGTCGTCCAGATCGCTGTCGTCCGCAAGCGGTTCGGCATTGGCGGCAGCGGTCAAGGCAGAGATGCTGGTCAGCAGGGCGCCGTCGAAGGCGTCCGCCGCGCCGGTCTCGTCCAAATCTTCGGGCTGCATGTCCGCCACAAGGTCCGGTGCAAAGGCCTCGGCCCCCGTCCGACCGACTTCAGGCTGCGCATGGCTAAGGATGTGCGACAGGAAATCCTCTTCCCGCGCCTGATCTTCCGGCTCGTAATCTTCGGCCGTCCCCTCTTCGGCGCCCCATTCGTCAGGGGTCATGTCTTCGACCGCCGCGACAACAGGCGCGAGATCGGCCCGCGCAGCGGGTTCGACCGAAGGCACCTCAGGCCCGGCAAGGGCCGCAACGGCCCCCGTTTCGGACGACAGACCTTTTGCGGAAACGACAACCTGCGGGGTCTCTTCCGCGTCGAAATCCGGCCGCCCGATGCCATCAGAGGCAGGCTCATCCGTGAATTCGGCGTCGAAATCGGGCATCGGCGCGATCACATGCGCGGACTGGCTGGACGCATCCTGCCGCAGCGCGCGCAGGCGGGACAGGGTTTCGGCCACGCTTGACAGCGACGGCCCCTCGATCAGCGCCGGCGATGCCGCGTTGGCATCGGCCTCGTCGATATCGGCGTCGGTATAGGTGCTCTGGGTTCTGATGCGGGCCTTCAGCGGCCGCGGATCGGCCAGGGAAGGGGCCGCCTGCGCGGTCTGATCCGGCCCCTGATCGGTGACAGGTTTGCGCAACCCGGCAACCTCGGGCTGATCCGCGGCGCGCAGGACCACGCCATTATCCTCGATCCGGGTTTCGACGCGGCGCTGAATTTCCCGCTCGGCGATGGCATGCAGCATGGCGGCATCCGGCGTCGGCGGTTCGGCACCAAAGTACCGATCCCCTGCCGCCAGATCGCGGAAGTACTCCGCAATCGCCCGCATGGTGTTGAAGGGATCGTCAAACCCTTCCAACGTGCACGAGAAGGTTCCATAAGAAACCGTTAGAATTTTACTGGCACCGATCATCTGATGCTGGCCCTTTACCCAAATCTTTCTTCACCATGATGGCTCACCTGTTCGAATCCATGGACAGAAGGGGGTAATTTGAAGGATTGATTGTGTTCCCGGAACCGGGTCTTTGCCGCAATTGAGGAAACAGTATTGGCGGAAAACCTGTGATTGTCGAATCCTTGACCGGGGTCACCCTTGCGGGCGGGGCCGCATTCTCGCGTCGCGAGCTGGCGCGCGCGCAGGGCTTTGCGCCGCGACTGGTGGCGGCGGATGGCGGGGCGGACCGGTTGTTGCGCTTCGGGGCAATTCCCGAGGCGGTGATCGGGGACCTCGATTCGCTTTCGGCGCCGGGCCGCGCCCGGATGGCGGGGCGCCTGTTTCAGATCGCGGAACAGGAAACCACCGACTTCGACAAGGCGTTGCGGTCGATTTCGGCGCCCTTCGTGCTGGGGCTGGGATTCGCGGGGGCAAGGGCGGATCACGGGCTTGCGGTGCTGAACACCCTGGTGCGCCACCCCGACCGGCGCTGCCTGATCCTGTCGGGCAGCGACGTGACCTTTCTGGCCCCGCCCCGCCTGACCCTTCGGCTACGCCCGGGCAGCCGGATGTCGCTGTTTCCCCTTGGCCCGGTGACGGGCACCAGTCAGGGCCTGCGCTGGCCCATCGACGGCCTGCGCTTCGCCCCCGATGGCACGATCGGCACCTCCAACGAGGTCAGCGCCCCCGAAGTGTCGCTTTGCCTTGATCGCCCCGCGATGCTGGTGATCCTGCCGGTCAGATCTCTGGCGGCAGTTCTGAGCGGACTTGGCCTGCGGTCTGCCGCTCGTGCAGGATGATGTACAGGCCCGACGACACGATGACCGCGATCCCGACCCAGGTCAGCCAGTTGGGAAAGTCGCCGAAAACCAGATAGCCCAGCACGACGGCGGTGACGATTTCAAGGTAATGGATCGGAGCCAGGGTTGCCGCCGGGGCATGTTTCAGCGCCAGCGTCATGCACATGTGGCTGGCCGCCGCCCAGAACCCCACCCCGAACAGCCAGGCCCAGGCCCAGCCCTGCGGCAGGACCGGATCCAGCGACGCGACCCCGCTGCCATCGGCCCAGAACATGACCGGCAGGCAGATCAGGCTTCCCGCGATCGAGGTGTGCAACTGCTGGGTCACCGGATGCATCTGCGACGAAATCGCGCGGGTGATCAGCATGTAGGCGGCAAACAGGAAGGCCGTGGCCAGAGGATACAGCGCCACCCAGCCGAAGGCGGCAATAGACGGCTGGATGACCGCCAGCGCCCCCGCAAAGCCGACGATCGACGCAAGGATGCGCCGCGCACCGACCGGGTCGCCAAATATCAAATGACCCAGGATCAACAGGATGAACGGTTCGACAAAGACGATGGCCAGCGCGTCGGCAATCGGCATGACGGTGACGGCCGCGACGAAGGTATAGGTCGACAGGATCAGAAAGACCGACCGCGCGGTCAAAAGAGCGCCGAGGCGGAGCGAGACGCGCCAGCTCAGGCCCATGGCCAGGACAACCGGCACCATCAACGCCCCCTGCACCACAAAGCGCGCGGCGGTGATCTGTCCGACCGGTATGGTCGTGGTCGCAAGCTTGGACGCGGTGTCCAGCAAGGGGGCGAGCACGCAAAAGGCAATCATCAGCGCGATGCCGCGCAGGGTGGGGTCTTTGATCATAGGCTTCCTCTAACCGGTTTTCCCCGACAGAAAAGCTTCAAAACCGACACCGTCGGCCCCCTTGCCCGCCCGGGGAAAAAGGCAGGATGCCTCCGGCGGGGAATATTTGGATCAAGATGAAGGGCAAGGCGCGGCAAATCCCCCCTTGCCCTTCATCATGATCCAAATATTACCGGGGG
>JANMJC010000247.1:0-9603 GCA_031371185.1 Paracoccaceae bacterium
CCCAACCGGGCCAGGTTCTCCCAGAAAACCGGCACGGCCCGCCGGTGCAGTGGCTCGCGCCGTAGTGATACCAGCCCATCGAGCCGATCCAGAGCAGACCGCCGACCTTCTGGCAAGCGGGGCCACCTGCATCGCCTATGAAACCGTGACCGATGACCGCGGCGGCCTGCCCTTGCTGGCGCCGATGTCGGAAGTGGCCGGGCGTCTGGCGCCGCAGGTCGGGGCCTGGACCCTGCAAAAGGCCAACGGCGGGCGCGGTGTGCTGCTGGGCGGCGTGCCAGGCGTGTTGCCCGCCAAGGTTCTGGTCATCGGCGGCGGCGTTGTCGGCACCCACGCAGCCAAGGTCGCGGCTGGCATGGGCGCGGATGTGACGGTGCTGGACCGTTCGGTCAACCGTCTGCGCTATCTGGACGACGTGTTCGGGCGTGATTTCAAGAACGCCTATGCCTCGGCCGCCAATACCATGGCGCTGGCGCGCGAAGCCGATCTGATCATCGGCGCGGTGCTGATCCCGGGTGCGGCAGCCCCCAAGCTGATCTCGCGCGCGCAACTCAAGGAACTGAAGCCCGGCGCGGCTTTGGTCGATGTCGCGATTGATCAGGGCGGGTGCTTTGAAACCTCGCATGCGACGACGCATCAGGACCCGATCTATGAAGTTGACGGCATCATGCACTATTGCGTGGCCAACATGCCGGGCGCAGTCGCGCGCACCTCGACCCTGTCCCTGGGCAATGCGACCATGCCCTTCATGATGGCCCTGGCCAACAAGGGCTGGAAGAAAGCCTGTGCAGAGGACAAGCACCTGTTGGCCGGTCTGAACGTGCATGCCGGCAAGCTGACCTATGAAGCGGTCGGCGTGGCCCTGGGGCTGCCCACGATCACCGGCGCGCAGGCGCTGGCGATGTAATCGCGACATTTCGGCGAAAAATCAGGGGGCGGCTCTGCGGGGCCGCCCTTTCTTTTTGCGCGCCGCGACCAAAGGGGCGGGCGGCGGCGTTTCACATCGGAACACCGGCAGAAGGCCGCGACGGTGCGGCGCTGATTTCCATTGGCAGCGCTGAAACCGTTCCGGCTGCGCTGGCCTGGTCTGCGGCCATGCCCGACACCAACCGGACAGCAAAAGGCCCGCCCGGTCGTCGGGGCGGGCCTTTGTTATCAAGGGTCTGCTTATTTCTTCAGCGCGACCAGAATGTCCTTCAGGACATCCAGTTCGGACGGGCCAGCCGGGGCGGCAGGCGCTTCGACCTTTTTCGGCATCAGCCGGTTCATCGCCTTGACCAGCATGAAGACGACCCAGCCGATGATCACGAAGTTGATCAGGGCGGTGATGAAGGCGCCATAGGCGAAGACGGCGGCGCCCGATTCCTTGGCGGCAGCCAGCGAGGCCGGGGCGGTGCCGGACAGGTCCAGGAACATGTCCGAGAAGTTGATGCCCCCCAGGATCAGGCCGATGATCGGGTTGATAAGATCGCCCACAAGGCTGTTGACGATGGCGGTGAAGGCGGCGCCGATGATGATACCAACCGCGAGGTCCATCACATTGCCCTTCATGAGGAAGTCTTTGAATTCTTTAATCATACTACGTTTTCCCTTGTCCTGATTTCCCGCCTTATGGCGCGTTTCCTTGTCTGCAATGCTTGCCGGACGAAAGGAGTATTGCACAAATCGAACCGGGTTTCGAATGGGAATTTTCCACAGGGCGACGCTCGGAACGGCCCGGGTCTGAAGGGATCCGAAGGTCGCGGCCCCGCGCGTCGCTTAAAAATGACGTCCGACACCGCTGTTTCCGTCAGAACTTGAACCGCCCTAAAGAGGAACGGGACGCAGGGAGTCTTGGGGGCGCGGGGCGGCTGCACGGCTCAGGCGGTCATTGATCGCGCGCCCCAGACCGGTTTGGGGAATGGGGGCCACGGCGATGGCTCCGGTTGGTCCCGCCAGATCGTCGGCGGCGCGCAGCAGGTGAAAGACCTGCGCTGCGGCTTCGACCAGATCACCGGCGGCTGACAGGGTCACATGGCCGGACACGGGACCGAAACCGATCAACACCTCGCCCGGATGCGCGGCGGTGGCGTTCAGCCGCAAGGCGGCGGCGGGGGCATAATGGCTGGCCATCTGGCCCGGCGCGGTGGGTTTGCGGGCATTCCCGCCCCTTGTCAGGGGGCCCAGAACTGCCTCCAGATCCTCGGAGGGCAGGCCGCCGGGGCGCAGCAGCAAGGGGTGGGCATCCGTCAGATCAAGGATCGTGCTTTCCAACCCGACCGCACAGGGGCCGCCGTCCACGATCGCCGCGATCCGGCCGGAAAGCCCGGCCGCAACATGCGCGGCCCGGGTCGGTGAGACGCGGCCCGAGGGGTTGGCCGAGGGCGCGGCAAGAGGGCCGCCAAAGGCGCGCAGCAGGGCCAGCGCAACCGGATGGGCGGGCAAGCGGATGGCGACCGAGGGCAGATCGGCGGTGACCAGCGGCGACAGGCCGGAGCCCTCGCGCAGCGGCACGACCAGCGTCAGCGGGCCGGGCCAGAACCGGGCGGCCAGATCAAGGGCGCGGGCATCGAACCGGGCAAAGCGCTGCGCCATGTCCAGATCCGCGACATGCAGGATCAGCGGGTTGAAGCGTGGGCGGCCCTTGGCGTCGAAGATCCGTGCGACGGCATGGTCGCGGGTGGCATCGCCGCCCAGTCCGTAGACTGTCTCGGTCGGAAAGGCCACCAGCCCGCCCGCGCGCAAGATCCGGGCGGCCTGCGCCAGCCCTTCGGGGCCGGGCTGCAGGGTCTGGGTGACAAGGACTTCGGGGCTTTGGGTCATTTGACGCAGCGTAGGGGTTGAAGGACGGGGGCGCATGGCGGACCATGCCTCGACACGGCGCATAGCCGCCATTGGCCCCTTTGCCAAGCCGAGGAAACCATGCCCTACCGCGCGCCGCTGGACGATTATCGCTTTCTTCTGGATCAGGTCGTGGGATTTGACCGGGTGTCGGCCACGCCGATGTTTGCCGAAGCCGGGCCGGACATGGTCGAAGCGATCCTGGGCGAGGCGGCGCGACTCTGCGAAAACACCCTGGCGCCCCTGAACCGGGCCGGTGATCTGCATCCGGCGCGTCTGGAAAACGGGGTGGTGCGCACCTCTCCGGGATTTGCCGAGGGGTACCGCGCCATTGCCGAGGGCGGCTGGATCGGCATGTCGGCCAGCCCCGAGTTTGGCGGCATGGGCCTGCCGATCGCCTTGACCTCGTGTGTGGGCGACATGATGAGCTCTGCCTGTCTGGCGCTGCAGTTGAACCCGTTGATGACCCAAGGCCAGATCGAGGCGCTGGAACACCACGCCAGCGACGAGATCAAGGCGCTGTACATTCCCAAGCTGATCAGCGGCGAATGGTGCGGCACGATGAACCTGACCGAACCGCAGGCCGGATCAGACGTGGGGGCCCTGCGCACAAGGGCAGAGCCGAAGGGGGATGGCACCTATGCGGTAACGGGCCAGAAAATCTATATCAGCTGGGCCGACAATGATTTCACGGCCAATGTCTGTCATCTGGTCCTGGCGCGCCTGCCCGATGGCGCGGAAGGGACACGCGGCATCAGCCTGTTTCTGGTGCCCAAGCTTGTGCCGGATGCGCAGGGCAATCCGGGCCCGCGCAACGCGGTTTCGGTGGTCTCTCTGGAGCACAAGTTGGGCCTGCACGGCTCTCCGACCGCCGTCATGCAGTTTGACGGGGCCTTGGGCTGGTTGGTGGGCGCGCCTCACAAGGGCATGGCCGCGATGTTCACCATGATGAACAACGCCCGTCTGGGCGTGGGCGTGCAAGGCATCTCGGTGGCCGAGGCGGCCTATCAACTGGCGCTGGCCCATGCGCTGGAGCGCAAGCAGGGCCGCACCCCGTTTGGCGCGGGCGCGATCGTGGACCATGCCGATGTGCGCCGGATGCTGGCGGTGATGAAGGCGCAGGTCTTTGCCGCGCGGGCGATTGCGCTGTCTTGCGCGGTGGCGATTGATCTGGGGCGGGCCACGGGTGATGCGGCCTGGGGCGCGCGGGCGGCGCTGCTGACGCCGATCAACAAGGCCTTCGGCACCGAAACCGGCATCGAGGTGGCCCATCTGGGGGTGCAGGTGCATGGCGGCATGGGCTTTATCGAACAGACCGGGGCGGCGCAGTTTTGCCGCGACGTGCGGGTGACGGCGATCTACGAAGGCACCAACGGCATTCAGGCGATGGATCTGGTGGGCCGCAAGATGGCCGACGGCGGCGAGGCAGCGTTTCGGCTGATCGACGAGGTGCAGGCCGCCGCCGAAACGGCGCGCGCGGCGCATCCCGACCTGTCGCGTGAGGTCTGGAACGCCGGCGAAGCGCTGCGCGAGGCGACCGAGGCGCTGGTGGGCATGCAGATGCAAGACCGCTTCGCCGGGGCTGTGCCCTATCAGCGCGCCTTTGCACTGGTATTGGCGGGGCATTTTCACCTGAAGGCGGCCATGGCCGACCCGGCCCGCCTGGCCCTGGCCCGCATCGCGATCCGGCGGCTGATGCCGGACTACGGCCCGCTTCTGGGTCAGCTGCGCGAGGGGGCCGTGGGGCTGTATGACCTGACCCCTGCGGCTTTGCAGACGTGACCTCCGCCGTCCGCCACCCCTGGACAGAGGCTCCGGGTCGCGGGCAGGTCACCGAGGTGGCCGATAGCATCCTGTGGTTTCGCCTGCCGCTGCCGATGGCGCTGGATCATGTCAACATCTATGCGCTGGCCGATGACGATGGCTGGACGCTGGTCGATACCGGCATGAACACGGGCAAGACCCGGACCCTGTGGGAAGAGTTGCTGGCCGGGCCTTTGCGCGGCAGACCGGTGGCGCGGGTGCTTTTGACCCATCACCATCCCGATCATGTGGGCCTTGTCGGCTGGTTTCAGGCGCGCGGCGCCGAACTGATCACCACGCGAACCGCCTGGCTGTATGCCCGCATGCTGACGCTGGACGTGCAGGACCGCGCGGGCCCCGAGGGGATCACGTTTTACCGCCGCGCCGGAACGCCTGCGGAAATGTTGGCGCGGCGCATGGCCGAACGCCCGTTCAATTTCGCCGACGTGGTGGCGCCGATGCCTCCGGGGTTCACCCGCATCGCCGAGGGGGATGTGCTGACGCTTGGCGGGCGGCGCTGGCGGGTGCGGCTTGGGCAGGGCCATGCGCCCGATCATGCGACCCTGTGGAGCGAGGATGACAACCTGATCCTGGGCGGTGATCAGTTGTTGCCGTCGATTTCGGCCAATATCGGGGTTTACCCGACCGAACCCATGGCCGACCCCCTGGCGGAATGGCTGGCGTCGACCGAAGCCTTCGTGCCCTTTGCGCGGGCGGAACACCTGGTTCTGCCGGGCCACAAACTGCCCTTTACCGGCCTGCCGCTGCGGCTGCGCCAGATGGCCGACAACCACCACGGCGCGCTGACGCGGCTGCGCGCGCATCTGGTGCAGCCCCGGCGGGCGGCCGAATGCTTTGGCGCGCTGTTCAAGCGCGAGATCGACGAGGCCGAGTTCGGGCTTGCGCTGGTCGAGGCGGTGGCCCATCTGAACTATCTCTTGCGGCGGGCCGAGGTTTCGCGTTCCCTCGGGGCGGATGGGGCCTGGCTTTGGCGGTCCCTGTAAGGGGGGATCATGGCCAACAAAAGCGCGCAAACCGAAGCCGAGATCCGGGCGGCGGTGGCAAAGGCTTCGGATTTGCCCACCGTGGCCCCCGACCTTGGCGACCCCGGGGTTGCGATGCCGTCGCTTGGGCCCCGGTTCGACGAGGGCGAGGCTTCACCGCCGCAAAAGGCCAAAAGCCCCGCACAATGGGCCTATGAGCGGCTGATCCTGTACATCCGCAATTTCGAACACCAGTTGAACGCCGATGAAGAGGTTGCGATGGGCTTTGCCGGATCGGAGGCCGGGGTGTTGCAGATCGAGGGTCTGGGGTTCCACGACCCCGACCTTCTGACGTTTTATGGCCGCGACGACATGGGCAGCAAGACGCAACTGATCCAGCACGTCAGCCAGTTGTCCTTCATGCTGCGTGCGGTTCCCAAGGCGGAACCCGAAGAGCCCGCGCGTCGCATCGGGTTTCATCTGGCCTCGGGGTGGACGGGCGGCGATGCCGGCGATGCATCGGCCTGAGCCCTTCAGGTTCATCGGCCCCCTGAAGCCATGTGACGCCTGACCGTTCCAAATCGGTTTGCGTGGCCCCGGAATCAGGCGTGCGACGCCCGGGCCATGCAGAGCACCCCGCCAGGGGCGCGCGTCTTGAAACCCCGCGCGAAGAACGAAGGCCGGATTGTCTGACCCATGCGCCGCGCAGAAACTGCCGTTGCCCGGGCCCCCGGCAGCCGGGCATTGCCTCTTCATCGTTCAGGTTGAACGGCCCGAAACGGGAAAGCCCGGTTCCCTGAAGCCCTTCGTGATTCAGCCCCCGTGACAGTCGGTTTCGAATAGGGTAATGGCAGGAAAACGCTTACCGAAGGGATCGCCCAAATGGATGAACACAAGCAAGGCTCGATGGATATTCGCGGGCAGGAAAAGACCTTTGCCGGTTTCATCAGGATGGTGACATGGGGAATTGGCCTTTCGCTTGGCACGCTGATCTTCATGGCCCTGGTCAACGCCTGAGCATTTGACAGGTTGCCCCCGATGATCCGTGCCGCCTTGCGTGCCCTTCTGGGCCTTGGTCTGATGTTGGGCCTGGCGGCCTGCGCGGCCGATCACAATTTTGCCGACAGTGCCACGGTGGCGCAGGCGCGCTATGTCTCGGGAGAGCCGCCATCGATCACGCTGTTCACGGTGGTGAACAACAACACCGGCGCGGGCGGGCATTCGTCCTTGCTGATCGACGGGCACGAGCGGGTGATCTATGACCCTGCTGGCACCTGGTATCACGGGTCGGTGCCCGAGCGGAACGATCTGCACTATGGCATGAACCCGCGAATGCTGGCTTTCTACATCGATTATCATGCAAGGGTGACCTTCCGGGTGATCGAACAGAAACTGCCGGTGTCGCAGGAAACGGTCGACCTGATCATGGCGGCCGTCATCGCAAAGGGGGCGTCGGGCAAGGCCACCTGTGCCAACACCCTGTCCAACATCCTGCATGACATTCCGGGGTTCGAAAGCATCGGGCCGACCTGGTTCCCCAACCAGTTGGCCGAAGATTTCGGCAAATTGCCGGGGGTGACCGAGCGGGTCATCCGCGACGGCGATCCCGACGAAAACAGCGGCGTTCTGACGGTACAGGCCAATGGGGACCCTGGCGGGATCTGACCGGGCCCCCTGCGGCGTCATCCTTGCCGGAGGCGAGGGGCGGCGCATGGGGGGGGTCGACAAGGCGCTGGTCCTTGTGTCGGGCCAATCCCTGATCGAACGCGTCGCTGCGCGCCTTGCCGGGCAGGTGGCTGCCCTTGCGGTGGCGGCCAATGGCGATCCGACACGATTTTCATCGCTTGGACTGCCTGTCTTGCCTGATGCCGCGCGGTTGGGGCCGCTGGCGGGTGTTTTGTCGGGGATGCATTGGGCGCAGGCGATGGGGTCGCGGGCCGTGGTCTCGGTTCCGGTCGATGGTCCGTTTCTGCCGGTCGATCTGGTTGCCCGTCTGGGCCCCGTGGCCGAAGTGCCGCGACTGGTCCTGTCGGGGGGGCGGCAGCATCCGACCTTCGGCCTTTGGCCGGTGGCGCTGGTGCCCGTTCTGGCGCGGTTTCTGGACAGCGGGGTCTCGCCGCGCCTGCGCGATTTCGCCCGCGAAGTCGGGGCGGTCTGGGTCGAATTTCCCGACCCTTCGGCCTTTGACAACCTGAACACCGATGCCGATCTGGCGGCGGCGCGGTCCCGGCTGGCTGGGGCGGGCGGATGAACGGGGTCCATCTGTCTCTGGGGCTGCCCGACCATCTGCGCGCCCGGGCGGCAGAGATCTATTGGCAGGCCTTTGGCGGCAAACTCGGCGCGGTGCTGGGGCCGCAAAAGCGCGCGCTGGTCTTTCTGGACCGGGCGATGAACCGCGATCATGTAATCGTGGCGCTTGATGAAGACGGCAGGCTGGTCGGACTGGCGGGGTTCAAGACCCCTGCGGGCAATCTTGCAGGCGGTGACCGCGCCGATCTGCGGGCGGCCTACGGCTGGATCGGGGCCCTGTGGCGCGAAGGGGTGCTGCGGCTTTTGGCGCAAGAGATCGACAATGAACGGTTCCTGATCGACGGAATCTGCGTGGCTTCGGGGATGCGGGGGCAGGGTTTGGGAAAGCGGCTGCTGGCGGCCCTGTGTGACGAAGCGGTCGCGCGGGGTTATCACGCGATCCGGCTGGATGTGATCGACACCAACTGGCGCGCGCGCGCCCTGTACGAGCGCGAGGGGTTTTCGGTCGTGAAATCCGAACCGATCGGCTGGCTGCGCCTTGTCTTCGGCTTCAAAGCCTCGCTGACCATGGTCAAGGGGCTGGACTAGGCTGGCGAATGGCGGCAGCGCGGCCCCCCCACCCCGGCCCTCCCCCACGAGGGGGGAGGGAGGCGACGGGATTGCGGGGTTCGGATCAGTCGAAGGTGCCCGTCACCCGGCCAAAGATCATGAAGCAGCGCGCGGTGCGGGTGTTGGCCAGTTCGGCCAATTCGGCATCAGTGGCATTGGGTTCAAAGGCCGCGATCGCCTTGTCGAAGCTGCGCAGAAAGTGGTGGGCGGCGTCGCGGAACACGGCGTCTTCGCGCATCCGTGACGCGGTCAGCGCCAGCGAGGAGCGGTCGCGGATGCCGCCCAGCCCGGCGAGGACCCGGCCACGCTCTCCGGCGGCAAAGCGACGCCACAGGTCGGGACGGGTGCGTTCCGGGGTCAGGTCATCCATATAGATGCCTTCCTGGCTCAGCAGGGTCAGCACATCCTGCGCGGCGCGGATCAGCTTGGCGGTGCCGCGATCTTCCAGCGCCAGGCGCAGGGCGCGAAAACCTTCCTTGTCGTCGGGGCTTTCGGGAAATTGCAGGGCGCGAATGAAATCGGCCACTGAAAGGGGCGCGCGCAGGTCCTCAGAGGGGGTGCCAAGGGCCAGCGAGGTCTGTTCGGCATTCAGATCCGCCAGTGGCAGGGCCAGGGCGGCCTTGCGGTCGGCCGAGGCCTGCGTCAGGGCACCGTCGCGGCGGGTGGCAAAGCTGGCGAGGGTGGATTCGGCCTGTCTGGTGGATTGGGCAATCTCGTCCAGCCGCCGCTCCATCGACGGCTTCAGCGTGGCCGCCCCTTGCTGGTTGGCAAGGTAGGCATTGCGCATCGCCTCGACCGAGGCCTGCAGGCGCTGCGCCTCTTGCCGCAGCGCGCGCACCGACCGCAGGGTCACGGCGGCGGTCCAGATCAGCACCAGCGGCAGGAACACGATCAGCAGGGTCAGGACCAGACCCAGGGAATTGGATGTCGTGGGCCCCGACCAGAAATAGGCGATGATCGCCACGATCCAGATGGCCGACAGAAATCCCGCCACCAGATCAACCGGCAGGACACCGCCCTTGGACCCGTAGCGACCGATCATGCCGGGGTCAAAGGGGGGGTCGTGGTCGTCCTGCATCGGCGCTTGACCTTAAACGTAGCGGATCGAAAGGATTTCGTAGTTTCGCGTGCCCCCGGG
>JANMJC010000259.1:0-3687 GCA_031371185.1 Paracoccaceae bacterium
TCGGCAGCCCGCCAAGGGCTCTGGCCTGCACATCAAAGGCGAGAATGCGCCGCAGCATCGACTGGCTGATCCGCGGTGGGGCGGGCGTGCCGTTCAGACTCTGCCAAAGGGTCAGCAGGTCGGATCGGCCCATTTCGGCCAAAACCACAACCTGCGCGGCTGCGGCGGGTTGGCCCGACAAAGTGTCAGGGGATGGCCCGATTGAGGCGCCCTGCGGGCTGGCCGTCCGCGCCGCCAAACGGTCTTTTACCTTGTTCGTCGGTCGGCATTCAGGCGCTTTAAGGGGCGGGGAGTGGGGTTTGGATCTGGGTGGTTTTGTCAATCTCGGTCTCCCCGGGGTCAGGGCGGCCCAGTGCCGGCCCCTTGTACCAAGGACAGCCCGGATTGCGCCCGGGCATGCGCAAAGCTACGCTTGCGCAGTGTCGAAAGTCCAGTTGTTTTGGCCAGGTATTCGAGTTGCAGGGGATTGGAAGCGAGTCGGAAACGCCAGTTTTTGACGCCCGATCTCGGCAAATATGGGTGCTCGTGTTCAAACACCTTGTCTCGGCCCACCAAACACGGTGAAGTTGTATAATGAGTGAGCACCAACTTCTGCAGGATTGGCCGGGAAAAAGCCCGGTTGAGCCGGGCGGCCCAGAGCATCCTGCTCTTTACCACATGCTTGACGTCGCGGCAGTGGCCGAGGTTTTGCTGGCACGCGAAGCCATGCCCCCCGCACGCCGCGCGGCATTCGCGGTTCTGGTCGCGCTGCACGATCTTGGTAAATTCAACGCTGATTTCCGGGCGATGATCCGGGGTCAGCCCCGGGTCGGGAACCACCGGCATTGGGAAGTCAGCGAAGTGCTGCTGAAGTTGAACAGGGACCTTCTGGCGCAGGCTTTCGGGATCGACGAGGCACTTTTACTTGATCCGTTGCTGGAAGCCACCTCTGGGCACCATGGCCGTCCGTCAAGCACTACCTCGAATGATGAACGGATGATCTTGCGCGACTGCGGCAGTGCGGCAGTCGCGGATGCGCGGCAGGCCATTGTCGAGATTCTGGCCCTTTGGCCAGAGGCACAGTTTGCGGATCTGACCGAGAACGACGCGATGCGGCTTTCATGGTGGTTGCCCGGGCTGGTCGCGGCGGCGGATTGGATCGGATCTAACACGGATTGGTTTGGCCCCTGCGCGCCGGGACCAGATTTGGCAGAATATCTCGGGTCGGCCCGGCAAAAGGCCCTTGAGGCCGTCAAAGGAGCGGGTCTGGGCGGTGTCAGTTCCAGCACCATGCCCTTTCGCCCGTTCAAAGACCTGCGCCCGATGCAGGCGGCCTGCGCGGAAATTCCCATGTCCGATGGCCCGATGCTGGCGGTGATCGAAGATAAAACCGGCGCTGGCAAGACGGAAGCCGCGTTCATTCTGGCGCAACGGATGCTTGCGGCGGGTAAGGGACGCGGCCTGTTTATCGCCCTGCCGACAATGGCCACAGCGGACGCGATGTTCCTGCGAGCATCGAACGCGCTGACTGCCTTGTTTGAGGGCGGCCCGACGCTGACGCTTGCCCATGGACGTGCGGGCTTGACTGAAAGGTTTCGCGACCTGGTGGATCATCGCGCCCGCATGCCCGAGGACCCCGGTTGCACCGAATGGCTGGCCGAAAGCCGCCGCCGCGCCTTGCTGGCTGACATCGGGGTCGGCACGATAGACCAGGCGCTTTTGTCGGTGCTTCCGGTGAAATGGCAGACGCTGCGGCACTTTGGCCTTAGCTCCAAAATCCTGATCGTGGACGAGGTTCACGAGTTGGGAGAACCCTATATCGACGCCACGCTGACGCAGCTTCTGAAAATGCACCGGGCGGCGGGAGGGTCAGCGATTTTGCTGACAGCGACTTTGCCCTTGGCACAGCGTCAGCGGTTGTTGGCGGTCTACGGTCATGGACATGACCAAGACCCCGCGTATCCGGCGCTGACGTTGGCGGCTGGCGCCGCACGGCGCGATCTGGCGCAACAAGTCGGCGCGCGGGGTCCGGTTCAGGTGCGCAGACTGGCCCATTTGGATGAAGCGTTTGCGGTGTTGGAAGCCGGGGCGCGAAGCGGTGCGGCCTGTGTCTGGGTGCGCAACGCGGTGGATGACGCGATTGCGGCGGTTGCAGCCCTGCGGCAACGCGGGGTGGCGGCAGACCTGTTGCACGCACGTTTTGCCTTGGGGGACCGCAAGCGCATCGAGGCGGCACAGATGGCGCGCTTCGGCAAACAGGGTGCGGGCCGCGAGGGTCGGGTTCTGGTGGGCACACAAGTTCTGGAAAGCAGTCTCGACCTCGATTTCGACGTGATGGTCACTGATCTTGCGCCGATGGCCGCGCTGATCCAGCGGGCGGGCCGTTTGTGGCGGCATATGGATTTGCGCCCCGCAGCATCCCGCCCAGTGCCGGGCCCGGAGCTGCATGTTCTGTCGCCCGATCCCGCGCTGGTTGAAAATGGGAAATGGCTGCATCAGGTGTTGGAGAAGGGTGCCTATGTTTACGGGGCGCATCTGCAATGGCGCACCGCGGACCATTTGTTTCGCGAGGGGCAGATCGTGGCACCCACAGGCCTTCGTGCCCTGATAGAGGCCGTCCATGGTGAAGCTGCGCAGCCTCTGCCCCCGGCATTGGAGCGGGCCGAGACCGACGCTGCGGGCAAGGACGCTTCTCACGCGGGTTTGGGCTGGCAGAACGTGGTGAAACTGGAAGAGGGCTACCGCTTTGGCGGAGCGGCGCATGACGACGCGCTTTACCCCACCCGGCTGGGCCAGCCGACCCGGACTTTGGTGTTGGTTCGGACCGAGGGCGGCGTGTTGCGCCCCTTGTTTGCGGGAGCGGACGGGCTGGCCCTGTCCGAGGTCAGCGCTTCGGTCGCACGTTTGGCGGCATTGCCGTTGCCCGATCAGACCCACCCCGAAATCGTCGCCCTGGCGGCAAATTGGCCTGATTGGAAGCGCCGCAGCGTGACGGTTTGCGTGGTCGGACCCGACGGGACGATCTGTGAGGGGTTGCGGTATGATCGGGATCTTGGGCTGCAATTCGTTGGCCCGGGGAATACCTGACCGGTCCAAACAATCCCTTTACCTGCGCGAGCAGGCGTGGTTCCCTGCACGTGTAAATTGCGTTTGCAGGTGATCTTTTGACCTTGAATTTGATTTCCGACCCTTGGATTCCGGTTTTGGACGCCCAGGGTCAGCGCCACGTGATCGCCCCCTGGCAAATGACGCAACCGGGGCTGATCCGTCCGGATTGGACACGCCCGGACCTGAACATCGCCTGTCTGGAGCTGCTGATCGGGCTGGTGTTTCTGGCTGACCCGCCCGAAGGCCCTTCGGATTGGCGGGCGCGGCGGGTGGCAGACCCCGCGCGGTTGCGGGAAAAACTGGCAGCCTATGCCCCCGCCTTCAATCTGACCGGCGAAGGGCCTCTGTTCCTGCAAGATCTGGAAAAGCTGGAGGGCGAGGCGAATTCGCCAGACATGCTGTTCATCGACAGTGCGGGGGGCTGTTGATTTTCACCCAGAACTGAGCCGGTTAGGCGGATAATTTTCACTGAGAACTGAGCCATGTGAACCTTCTCCCAAAGCGGTGAGCGGCAGGGCAACGGAGTGATCCACATGGGACTATTGAACATCATCCGACGGATGCATTTGCGGCAGAAGCTGTCGATCCGCGAGATCGCGC
>JANMJC010000267.1:0-6688 GCA_031371185.1 Paracoccaceae bacterium
CCCGGGGCTTCAGTTTCCCGTGCCGCCCTCAACCGGCTGCCCCTGGGCCGCCTCGATCGCGCGCCATTTGGCGACGTTCGTGTTGTGCTCTTCCAGGGTTGCCGCAAAGGCGTGGCCCCCGGTCCCGTCCGCCACAAAGAACAGGTAGTCGGTGCTGTCCGGGTTCAGCGCCGCCTCGATGCTCAACCGGCCCGGATTTGCGATCGGCGTCGGCGGCAACCCGTCGATGACATAGGTATTGTAGGGCGTCTCGCGGCGCAACTCGCTTTGCCGCAGGCCGCGCCCCAAGACGCCCTCACCCTTGGTGATCCCGTAGATCACCGTCGGGTCAGTCTGCAGCTTCATTCCCTTGGCGATCCGGTTCAGGAACACGCTTGCCACCCTGCGGCGCTCTTCAGGAACCCCGGTTTCCTTTTCCACGATCGAGGCCATGATCAGCGCCTCTTCCGGCGTCTTGTAGGGCAGACCCTCGGCCCGCGCCGCCCACAACTCGGTCAGCGCCGCCGTCTGACGTTCGCTCATCAGGGCCAGCAGATCCGCGCGCTTGAACCCCGGCTGCACCTCGTAACTGTCCGGCGCCAGCGTGCCCTCGGCGGGCACCTCTTCGACCGTGCCATCCATGAAATCGGCCCGTTTCAGGGCTTCGACCACCGACCAACTGGTCACGCCTTCCGCCAGCGTCACCCGCCAGCGCAAATCTGGGGCGTCCTTGGCATCCAGATATTCCGCCGGTGCGGCCTCCACCGCCGGATCGAATTTCACCACCTCGACATAGCGGTTCGTCGTCGGGTCCAGTTCGCGCAGGATCACGTCCATCCCCTTGACGCCAATGCGAAAATTCACCTCGCGCCCGCAGGTCGACTGCCCGCTTGCCGTCAGATCGGCCAGCACTTCCTGCATCGTCGCCCTGGACTCGATCAGGTAAGACCCGAATTTCAGCCCCGACGCCTTGCCCGAATATTCCGCCGCGATCCGAAAGACACGGGCATCGGCAATCGCCTTCTGCTCGGCCAGACCAGCGCTGACCGCACTCAAGGAAGCCCCCCGCTCGACCTCGAAACAGATCGCCTCGGCCAGGGGCCCGGGGCTTGTGTACATCTGCCGCCCCCAGGCCAGAAGCCCCGCCATCACCACAAGGGCCAGGATGAACAGCGTCAGCGTATTCGAGGCAATGGCCCGCCACATCAGACCGTCACCCGGCCCAGAACCAGACTGGCATTGGTGCCGCCAAAGCCGAAGCTGTTGGACAGGGCGATGTCGACCTTGCGCTTGACGGCCTTGTTCGGCGCCAGATCCAGCTTGGGCACAACCGCCGGATTGTCGAGATTGATCGTCGGAGGCGCCACCTGATCGCGCAGCGCCAAAACGCAGAATATCGCCTCGACCGCACCGGCCGCCCCCAGCAGATGCCCGATGCTCGACTTGGTCGAACTCATCGTCGCCCCCGCCGCCGCATCGCCCATCAACCGCTCGACAGCACCCAACTCGATCGTGTCGGCCATGGTGCTGGTGCCGTGGGCGGTGATATAATCGACCTGCGCCGGCCCGATCCCCGCCCGCTTCAGTGCCATCTGCATGCTGCGGAACCCGCCGTCGCCATCTTCGGCCGGGGCCGTGATGTGATAGGCGTCCCCCGACAACCCATAGCCCAGCACCTCGGCATAGATCTTCGCGCCCCGCGCCTTGGCGTGCTCGTATTCTTCCAGCACCACCACCCCGGCCCCTTCGCCCATTACGAACCCGTCGCGATCCGCGTCATAGGGGCGGCTGGCCTTGGTCGGATCGTCCGCCCGCTTGGTCGACAGCGCCTTGCAGGCGTTGAACCCGGCAATGCCGATCTCGCAGATCGGCGCCTCGGCCCCGCCGGCCACCATCACATCGGCATCGTCCCACATGATCAGCCGCGCCGCATCGCCGATGGCATGCGCCCCGGTCGAGCAGGCCGTAACCACCGCATGGTTCGGCCCTTTGAAGCCGAACCGGATCGACACCTGACCCGAGATCAGGTTGATCAGACTGCCCGGAATGAAGAACGGCGACACCCGCTTGGGTCCGCGCTCCTTGATCAGCACCGCCGTCTCGGCAATCGAGGCCAACCCCCCGATGCCCGAGCCGATCATCACACCGGTTCGGCAACGCTCTTCTTCATTGGCGGGCTCCCAGCCCGAATCCCGGACCGCCTGCACCGCGGCCGTCATGCCGTACAGTATGAAGTCATCAACCTTGCGCTGGTCCTTCGGCTCCATCCACTGATCGGGGTTGAAGGTGCCGTCCGTGCCATCGCCGCGCGGAATTTCGCAGGCATAGTTGGTCACAACATTCGTCGTGTCGAACTTCGTGATCGTGCCCGCACCCGACTGCCCCGCCAGAAGGCGCTCCCAGGTCTGTTCGACCCCGCATGCCAATGGCGTAACCATCCCCAGACCCGTGACCACAACCCGACGCATCGGCCCCTCCAAATGTCGCTTCCCGCGCGACGGTGATACACGCCCCCCTCAGGCGGCGCAACCAATCGAACCCTTGTCCGCCGACAGGCGCGATTGCCGCCGCCGCCTCCTCTTGCGCGAAATCCGCAAACAATGCCCGCTTTTGCGGTGGTTTTCCTTTCTCGGGGCAAGTTCCCCCTTGACCTTTCGCACTCTCTCTTCATACAAGAATGAATGTTCATTCTCACTTCCGGCGACCGCCCATGCAATTGACCGCCCCCCGCCCCGCTGCGGAACTGCGCAGCCTTGAGATCCTTGGCAGCCTGCGCGCAATCTTTGCCGAAAAGGGCTTTGACGGCGCTTCGATGCAGGACCTCGCCCGCGCCGCCGGGATGTCTGCGGGCAATTTCTATCGCTATTTCCCGTCCAAGGCGGCGATCATTCAGGAATTGATCTGCGCCGACATGCGGTACATGGGGCAGGATTTTGAATCCACCCTGCAATCCAGCACCCCGATGGCCGACCTTCGAGCGCGGCTGCGCGCCAAGATCACCGATCATCAATGCGGCATGGACGGAACCCTCTGGGCCGAGATCCACGCCGTCGCCCTGCGCAAACCCGAAGTCGGCGCGATCCTGCAAGACATGGAAGATCAGGTCACCGCCTATCTGGTGCAAGTCTTCGCCATCCAGACCGGAATGCCCCCTGAACAGGCCCATGCTGCCTTCGCACCCCAGGCCGCGCTGATCATCACACTTTTCCGCGCCGCCGTGATGATCGGATCGACCGGCACCACCGTAAAAGCTGATCTGACCGAACAGATCATCGGCCTCATTGAAAAGACGCTGGACGAAGTGTCCCTCCAGCCCAGGAAAGACTGAACATGACTTCGCCCTTGGCCTTTGCTTGCCTGACCCTTCTTCTTGCCACCTCGGCCCTTGCGCCCGCAGGTCCGGCCCTCGCCGAAGGCACCGCGCCCGCCCCCCCGGCAGCGGTGGAATCGTTTCCGGCGATCACCGTGTCCAGCGTGACCACGCGGGACCTGCGCGATGAGATCATTGCCTCGGGGCTGGTCAGCCCGGTGGAACAGATCAACGTCGCCCCCCTGATCGAGGGTCAGCAGATCGAGGCGCTCTTGGCCGACGTCGGAGACAAGGTGACCGCGGGTCAGGTTCTGGCGCGGCTGTCGCGCTCTTCGCTGGAATTGCAGAAAAGCCAGTTGAACGCGTCGCTCGCTTCGGCGCGCGCCACCATCGCCCAGGCGCAGGCCCAGATTGCCCAGGCCCAAAGCTCCGCCGACGAGGCCGCGCGGGCGAATGACCGCACGATCGCGCTGAAGGCTGCGGGCAACGCCTCGCAGGTGGCCGTCGACAAGGCCAATGCGGCGGCAATTTCCGCAACCGCCCAACTGGCGGTCGCCACCCAGTCGCTTGCGGCGACCAAGGCCAATCTTGACCTCGTGCAGGCCCAGATCGCGAATGTCGACCTGCAGCTATCCCGCACCGAGGTGACGGCCCCCTTCGCGGGTGAAATCACCGCCCGCAACGCAACACTCGGCTCCATCGCGTCGGCTGGCGGTGTCCCGATGTTCGTGCTGATCCGCGATTCCGCGCTGGAACTGCGCGCCGACATTTCCGAGGGCGATCTGTTGCGCGTGCTTTCCGGTCAAAGCGCGCAACTCGCCCTGACGTCGCAAGCCGCCCCGATTGCGGGCACCGTGCGGCTGGTGGAACCGTCCATTGACGCCGCAACCCGGCTTGGCCGCATCCGCATCGCCTTCGACGATTCGTCGCAGGTTCGCTCCGGCATGTTCGTCGAGGCGACGATTCTGGTCACCGAACGCTCCGCGCTCGCGGTGCCGGTCACAGCACTTGGGTCCTACCAGGGCCAGCCATCGGTCATGCTGATCGAAGACGGCACCGCACGACGGCAGATCGTCCAGACCGGCATCCGCGACGGCGGCTGGGTCGAGGTGACCTCGGGCCTGACCGAAGGCCAGACCGTGGTGACCAAGGCCGGCGCATTCGTGCGCGACGGCGACCGGATCAACCCGGTTCCTGAAACCACAACAAATTAAGGGACCAGAGCCATGAACTTCTCCGCCTGGTCGATCCGCAACCCCATCGCGCCGCTTCTGGCCTTCGTCCTGCTGCTTGTCGTCGGCTGGCAGTCATTCAACGCCCTGCCCATCACCCGCTTTCCCAACATCGACATTCCCCTTGTGGCCATCTCGATCGTCCAGCCCGGGGCCTCGCCGTCCGAGCTTGAAGCCCAGGTCACCAAAGAAATCGAAGACGCCGTCGCGGGCATCACCGGGGCCAAGAACGTCATTTCCACCGTCACGGACGGCGTTTCGACCACCGTCGTGGAATTCCGCATCGAAGTGCCGACAGACAAGGCCGTTCAGGACACGAAGGACGCCATCGACCGCATTCGCGGCACCCTGCCCGGCGCCATCGAGCCGCCAACCGTGACCCGCATCGACGTCGAAGGGCAAGCGATCCTGACCTTCGCGCTGAAAGCCCCCGACAAGACCTTCGAAGAGTTGTCGTGGTTCGTCGACGACACTGTCAAACGCGCGCTTCAGGGGCGTCCCGGCGTGGGCCGCGTCGACCGTTACGGCGGGGCCGACCGCGAGGTACGGGTCGAACTGGACAGCGCCAAGCTTGACAGCTTCGGCATCACCGCAGGGTCCGTCAGCCAACAACTCAGCGCCACCAACACCAACCTCGGCTCCGGCAGATCCGAGGTGGGCGCAGGCGAACAGGCCATCCGTACCCTGGGCGATGCGCAAACCGTCTCGGGTCTTGCCAGCACCACCATATCCTTGCCCTCGGGCCGCCATGTCGCCCTTTCCGACCTCGGCACCGTCAGCGACACCTACGAGGAACTGCGGTCCTTTTCGCGTCTGAACGGCGAACCCGTCGTCACCTTCGCGGTGTTCCGCGCCAAGGGGGCCTCGGATGTTTCGGTCAAGGCCACCGTGACCCAACAACTTGATGCCCTGCGCGCGGCCCACCCCGACGTGCAGATCCTGCCGATCGACGATCAGGTCTATTTCACCCAAGGCAACTATGACGCCGCCATCGACACATTGCTGGAAGGCGCCCTTCTGTCGGTGATCGTGGTCTTCCTTTTCCTGCGCAACTGGCGCGCCACGCTGATCTCGGCCGTTGCCTTGCCCTTGTCAGCGATTCCCACCTTTTGGGTCATGGATTCCCTGGGCTTCTCGCTCAACCTCGTGTCTTTCCTGGCCCTGACCCTTGCCACCGGCATTCTGGTCGATGACGCCATCGTCGAGATCGAGAACATCGCCCGTCACATCCGCATGGGCAAATCCCCCTACCGCGCCGCCATCGAAGCCGCCGACGAGATCGGTCTGGCCGTCATCGCCACCACCTTCACCATCATCGCGGTTTTCGTGCCCGTGTCCTTCATGGGCGGCATTCCCGGCCAGTACTTCGAACAATTCGGCCTGACGGTGGCCTTCTCGGTGTTCTTTTCGCTGATGGTGGCCCGACTTATCACGCCGATGATGGCGGCCTATCTGATGACCTCCAGGGACGGCGGCACCGAAGAGGATCACCGCGACGGCGCAATGATGCGCGGCTATCTGCGCCTGATCGCGGCCACCACAACGACCTGGCGGTTTGGCCGGCTGAAACTCGGCGCCTATTACGTCACCCTGATCGGCGCTTTCGTGGCCTTCGGCATCTCGATGTATTTCATGCTACAGGTCCCCGGCTCGTTCCTTCCCCCCGAGGATTCGGGCCGCATCTCGATCTCGGTCGAACTGCCCCCCGGCACCACGCTGAACGAGACCGACAAGGTCGCCTCGGTGATCTATGACCGGATCAAGGACATCGACTGGATCGACCAGGTCTTCATCCTGGGCGGCTCGTCGCCCACCGGAGAGTTGGACATCCGCCGCGCCACGGTCACCGTCCTGCTGGACAAGTTGGATCACAGCCTGCTTCTGAAGCTGTCCGACGCCGCCCGCCAGATCCCCGGGCTCGGCCTGATCGTGCCGAAGGTCGAAAACAAGGGTCGGACCCTGCCGCAAGACGTCATCGAGGCCGAGATTTTCACCCGCCTGCGGACGGTCCCCGACATCCGTGCCATCAAGCTGAACGACCGCGGCGCCAAGGACATCACCTTCAACGTGCTTGCCCCCAACGATGAAGCCCTGACCGAGGCGGTGACCCGCCTTGAAGAGGCCCTGCGCGGCGATCCCCTCTTGGCCAACGTTGCCGCCGAAGGTG
>JANMJC010000273.1:0-2444 GCA_031371185.1 Paracoccaceae bacterium
GGCCCTTCGGCAGTTGTGCCGCGCGGCGGGGCTGACCGAGACGGTGAAATGGGGCCACCCGTGCTATATGCATGCCGGGCGCAATCTGGTGATCATCGGCGCATTCCGCGGCGACTATCGCCTGACCTTTTTCAATGCCAGCCTGATGCGCGACCCCGAAGGCGTTCTGGAAAAGCAGGGCCCGAACACGCGCCATGCCGACATGATCCGGTTCACCGACAACGCTCAGGTGGTGGCGATGGCCGACACGGTCACCGCTTATTTGCAAGAGGCGATGCGCTATGCCGAGGCGGGCCTTCTGCCGCCTGACGAGCCGCGCGAGATGGACCTTCCGGGCGAACTGGTCGAGGCGATGGACCTGGACCCCGAACTTGCCGAGGCCTTCCACGCCCTGACGCCGGGGCGGCAGAAAAGCTATGTCTATGCGCTGATCAGCACCAAGGTGCCGGCGACACGGATGGCCCGGATCGAGAAGTTTCGCGACAAGATCCTGGCGGGCAAGGGCGCGCTGGACCGCTGATCCCGGACAGGGGTGCCGGAAAGCGGGGCGTCAGGGGGCCTCGGCCCCCTCTTGGCCCTTGGCCAATTCACCCCGAGGATATTTGTGGACAGATGAATTGGGGGGGCGCAGCGGCATCCCGGTTGGCGCCGGGGGCGGGGCGCGCGCGAAATCACCATGGCGGCCCCCGGTCTTGACAGATGCTGTGCGGTTGGCGCGTAATCCTGGACAAATTCAGGACAGGGACGGGTGCCATGCCGACGCAAGGTGAACTTCAGAAGATATTCGATCTGTATGTCTCGGCCTATCAGGCCAAGGATGCAAAGGGTTGCGCCGCCGTGTTTCTGCCCGATGCACGCATGATGTCGCCCTATGGTCCGATCGCCAAGGGACGCGGCGAGATCGAAGCGCGGCATGTCGAATGGACCAGAGACGGCGGCGGCAACAAGCGGTTGCTGATCGTCGAGTTTGGCGGGTCGGGTGACCTCGCCTGGGCCCTGGCAGAGTTCAGCGAGGGCAAGAACCAGGGCGGAACCTCGCTTTGCGTGTTCGAGCGTCAGTCGGATGGCGGTTGGCTGATCCGGATGTCCAGTCTGAACGCGAACAGATCGGCAAGGTAGGGGCCGACCGCGCGGCCGGGCAGGACGCGCATTCCGCCGGGGCCGCGCCGTCAGGTTCGCGTGCGGTTCAACCGGAACCTCTGAATCTTCCCCGTCTGCGTCTTGGGCAGGGCATCGGTGAACACCACGCGGCGGGGGTATTTGTAGGGTGCGATGGTCAATTTGACATGGGCCTGCAACAGCTTGACCAGATCGTCACCGGGCGCGTGGCCGGGGGCGAGCACGACGTGGGCTTCGACGATCATGCCGCGTTCTTCATCCGGCGCACCGATCACCCCGCATTCCAGAACCGCCGGATGCGACAGAAGGGCGGCCTCGACCTCGGGGCCGGCGATGTTGTAGCCCGCCGAGATGATCATGTCATCCGAGCGGGCGGCAAAGTGAAAGCGGCCCTCGGCATCTTGCCAGAAGCTGTCGCCGGTCAGGTTCCAGCCGTCGCGGACATATTTGCGCTGGCGGTCATCGGCAAGATAGCGGCAACCGGTCGGGCCGCGAACGGCCAGACGCCCGATTTCTCCCGGGGCAACATCGGCCATGTTCTCGTCAACGATCCTGGCCTGATAGCCGGTCACCGGGCGACCCGTGCAGGCCGGGGCATGGTCGGCAAAGCGGTTGGTGACGAAGATGTGCAGCATCTCGGTGGCGCCGATCCCGTCCAGCATCGGCTTGCCGGTCTTGGCGATCCAGTCGTCATAGACCGGGGCGGGCAGGGTTTCCCCCGCTGACACCGCCGCGCGCAGCGACGACAGGTCGGCGCCTTCGGCCATCGCTTTCAGCATGACGCGGTAGGCGGTGGGGGCGGTAAAGCAGATCGTGGCGCGGTGGGTCTGGATGATCTCGATCATGTTGGCCGGGGTGGCCTGTTCCAAAAGCGCCGCCGCCGCCCCGAAGCGCAGGGGAAAGATCGCGAGTCCGCCAAGGCCAAAGGTAAAAGCCAAAGGCGGCGAGCCGACGAAGATGTCGGCGGGCGTCACCTGCAGCACTTCGGCCGCATAGCCGTCCGCGATGATCATCAGGTCGCGGTGAAAATGCATCGTCGCCTTGGGTTCCCCCGTGGTGCCCGAGGTGAAGCCCAACAGCGCCACATCATCGCGCCCTGTCGCCACGGCCTCAAAACGCACCGGCTTTGACAGCGCCACCCGGTCCAGTTCGGCATCGTGGTTGGCAGTGCCGTCAAAGCCCACCACGGTTTTCAAGAACCGCGAGTGCTTGGCGCAGGTCACCAGTTCCTCGGTCAGGCGCGTGTCACACAGGGCCAGCGCAATCTCGGCCTTGTCGACGATCTGGCCCAATTCGCCCGCCCGCAGCATCGGCATGGTGTTGAC
>JANMJC010000286.1:0-7374 GCA_031371185.1 Paracoccaceae bacterium
TTGCTCATGGGAGGCGGCATAGTTAGTCAACGCACAGGATACGTGGCCCGTGCGACTTCGGGGTCCGATGGCACTTATCGCATCCGACAATTCCCGGGGGGAAAGTTTCAGCAGGTCGCGGCTGCCCAGCATCACGGCGCCTGCGCGGATTTCGGCCGGTGGAGAGGGCAGAAGACCGACCAGCGACATCATGGTGACCGACTTGCCAGAGCCGCTTTCACCGACCACACCCAGCACCTCGCCGCGCTGCAAGGCGAAGCTGACCGAATTCACGGCATGAACCTCGCCCTGACGGGTGCGGAATACGGTCTTCAGCCCCCGCACGTCCAGTACAGGCGCGGCCACATCGGCCATAAAGTGCTCCCCATCGTCTTGTTATTCTTGTTTTTTTTGACCGCCCAAATCTGTCGTCCGGGTCGGGTTGCACAACTGAACCCGATTTCCACCCTTCGATCAATCCTGAATATTTTCGACAAACCGACATTCCCTTCGTCATTTTGCAGTGCCGGCGCGTCATTTCGCCGATGACTTGACAGGGATCGTGGCCCCAAGCAGGCTCGCCACCAGATATGGGGCCAGTGCACAGAGAGACCCGATGACGCCAATGCTCCCAGGACCGGACCTGCAAGCGCCGATTTCCGGTCCCGGCCCGTGCCACCGCCTTGCCTTGTCGGGGACTGAAGGAAGGGGAACCATGGTGACGCCTTTGAACGGGCCTTCGGCATGACCGTCTTTCCGTTTTCGATGACCACCCCGGCGCGGTTCACGCCGGCTTTGCCGCCAAGCACCGAGGTTGTCGTCATCGGCGGCGGGGTGATGGGGGTGATGACCGCCCATTTCCTCGCAAGGGCCGGGGTGCGGGTGGTTCTGTGCGAAAAGGGTCGCATCGCGGCGGAACAAAGCAGCCGCAACTGGGGCTGGATCCGCCAGCAGGGCCGCGACCTTGCCGAATTGCCGATCATGATGGAAAGCCTGAGTATCTGGCAGGACCTGAGCCAACGGGTCGGCCCGGATCTGGGGTTCCGGCAAGAGGGCGTGCTGTATCTGGCCCGGACCGAAGCCGAAATGGCCGGGTTTCAGGACTGGCGCGATCAGGCGCGCGGCCTTGGGTTGTGCTGCGATCTGAAAACCGGGGTTGAGGTTTCCGCGATGATCCCGGACCACCGCGCGCCGTGGCAAGGCGGGTTGTTCACCGCCAGCGATGCGCGGGCCGAACCCCGTTTTGCCGTGCCGCTTCTCGCGGGTCTCGCGGTCGATGGCGGCGCGGTCCTGATCGAGGATTGCGCCGTGCGCGCGCTGGATCGGGCAGGGGGCCGGATCGTCGGAGTGCTGACCGAAAAGGGCCGCATCGCCTGTGATCAGGTGGTGCTGGCGGGCGGGGCCTGGTCGTCGCTGCTTCTGGCGCGCGAGGGCGTGGCCCTGCCGCAGCTGTCGGTGCTGGCCTCGGTCGCGGCGACGGCACCCCTGCCACAGGTCTTTGCCGGCAATGCCGCCGATGACCGCTTTGCCTTTCGCCGCCGTGCCGATGGTGGCTATACGCTGGCGCCGGGAAGCGCGCATGATTTCCATATCGGCCCGTCCGCCTTTCGCCATTTCGCGGCCTATCTGCCCACTTTGCGCAAGGACTGGCGCAGCACCCGGTTCCGCGCTGCCGCCCCTGCGGGATTTCCCGATGCCTGGGGCACCCCCCGGCACTGGTCGGCGGACGACCGCTCTCCGTTCGAAGATCAGCGCATCCTGTCGCCGCGCCCCAACCTGCGGGCTCTGGCTGCGGCGGCCGCCGAATTCGGGCGCGCTTTCCCCCGGATAGGCGCGCCGCCCCTGGTGCAGACATGGGGCGGGATGATCGACACGCTGCCCGATCTGGTGCCGGTGATCGACCGGATCGCCGCTGTGCCGGGGTTGGTGGTGGCAACCGGGCTTTCGGGCCACGGCTTTGGCATCGGGCCGGGTCTGGGGCGGGTGGTCGCCGATCTGGTCCTGGGCAACCCCCTGGGCCATGACCTGTCGCGGTTCCGCTTCGGGCGCTTTTCCGATGGCACCGGGGTTCGGCCCGGCCCGACGCTCTGACCCTTTACAACCGCCCCCGCCATGGGATAGCCCGCGCCTTTCGCCCAGACCCCGGAGCATCCAAATGACCCAGCTTTACTGCGGCATCGACTTTGGCACTTCGAATTCGACGGTGTCGCTGGCCGATGCGGACCGCGCCTGGCTGATGCCGCTGGAAGGCCAGGACGTGACGCTGCCCTCGGCGGTGTTCTGGGGCGCGGACGGGGCCTTGCCCGAATTTGGCCGCGCGGCGGTTGCGGCCTATGTGGGGGGCGAGGACGGGCGCCTGATGCGGGCGCTGAAATCGACGCTTGGCAGCAGCCTGATCGACGAACGCACCGCCATCGGCACCAGATCTGTGTCGTTCAAGGCGGTGCTGGGGGCGTTCTTCAAACACCTGCGCGACCGGCAACTGGCCCATGCCGGGCCGATCGACCGCGTGGTTCTGGGCCGCCCGGTGCATTTCGTCGACGACGATCCGGCCGCCGATGCCCGCGCGCAGGCGGTGCTGGAAGAGATCGCCCACCGGATCGGCTACCGCGAGATCGGGTTTCAATACGAACCCATCGCCGCCGCTCTGCATTACGAACAATCCGTCGCCGCCGAGGAACTGGTCCTGATCGTCGACATCGGCTGCGGCACCTCGGACTTCTCGATCGTGCGGGTGTCGCCGCAGCGCGCCCGGGCGGCGGACCGCGCGCAGGATATCCTGGCCAATGACGGCATCCGCGTGGGCGGCACCGACTTTGACCGCCTGCTCAGTCTGGCGCAGGCCCTGCCGCATCTGGGTTATCTGGCCCCGACCAAAGGCGGCACCGGCACCATGCCTCGGCACTATTATCTGGATTTGGCCAGTTGGGCGCGGATCAACTTTCTGTACACCCAACGGGTGGCGGGCGACCTGAAGGCCCTGCGCCTGCAGGCCGACCACCCCGAGCGGATCGACCGGATGATCCGGGTGGTGGCCGGGCGGCACGGCCATTCGCTGGCCATGGCGGTCGAGGCGGCCAAGATCGCGCTTTCGGGGGCAGATGTGGCGCGGCTGGCGATGTCGGAGTTTTGTGGCGGCCCAAATCCGATGATCCCGCGCGCCGGGTTCGAAGCGGCGGTTCAGGCCCCGCTGGACCGCATCGCCGCCACCATCCGCGCGGTGATCGCGGCGGCGGGGCTGACGCCGGACCGGATCGGCGCCGTGTTCATGACCGGCGGCTCTTCGGGCCTGCCCATCCTGCAAGTGCTGGTCGCGGCGATCCTGCCGCAGGCGCGCCTTGCCACCGGGGACATGCTGGGATCGGTCGGCACCGGTCTGGCGCTGGAGGCGCGGCGGCGGTTTGCCTGACCGCCCGACGACGGGGCTTGCGGGGCAGGGGCCTTTGGCACAGTCTGACGCCAAAGGAGCCACCCCATGCCCGTCAAGAACCGCTTTGCCGAACTTCTGCCCGAAATCACCGGCTGGCGCCGCGACTTTCATGAGAACCCCGAACTTCTGTTCGAAGTGCACCGCACCGCCGCCCGCGTGGCCGACCTGTGCCGCGAATTCGGCTGTGACGAGGTGACAACCGGCATTGGGCGCACCGGGGTCGTGGCGGTGATCAAGGGCAGGACCGACACCACCGGCCGGGTCGTGGGTCTGCGCGCCGACATGGATGCCCTGCCGATCACCGAACAGACCGGCGCGGCCCATGCCTCGAAAACGCCCGGAAAGATGCATGCCTGCGGCCATGACGGCCATACCGCGATGCTCTTGGGCGCGGCCAAGTATCTGGCCGAGACGCGCAATTTCGACGGGACCGCCGTGATGATCTTTCAGCCCGCCGAAGAAGGGGGCGGGGGCGGCCGCGAAATGGTCGCCGAGGGCATGATGGAGCGGTGGGGCATTCAGGAAGTCTACGGCATGCACAACATGCCCGGCATCCCCGTGGGTCAGTTCGCCATCCGGGCGGGCGCCATGATGGCCGCCGCCGACACCCTTGACATCACCGTCACCGGCAAGGGCGGCCACGCCGCCAAACCGCATGACTGCATCGACACCACGGTGGTCGCGGCCCATATCATCGTGGCCCTGCAGACCATCGCCTCGCGCGGGGTTGATCCCTTGAAGCAGGTCGTCGTGTCGGTCTGCGCGGTGGAAACCGATTCGACGGCGCATAATGTCATCCCGCAGGTGGTCAAGCTGAAGGGCACCGTGCGCACCATGGATCCTGACGTGCAGGACTTTGCCGAGCGCCGGATCCGCGAGATCGCCGAGGGCACCGCGACGGCCCTGGGGGCCAAGGCCGTGGTGAATTACGCCCGTGGCTATCCGGTGACGGTGAATGCCGATCAGAACACCCGCTACGCCGCCGAAGTGGCGCAGGCCGTATCGGGCCGCATCGACACCAACACCCCGCCCCTGATGGGGGCCGAGGATTTTTCCTACATGCTGCTGGAACGTCCCGGCGCCTATATCTTTCTGGGCAACGGCGACACCGCCATGGTGCACCATCCGGCCTATGACTTTGATGACAGCATCATTCCCTTCGGATCCTCATGGTATGCCGGAATGGTCGAAACCCGCATGCCCTCGGCCTGAAAGACCCTGCGATCCCGGGTTGTGTGCAGAGGTCCGGTGATCGACCATCGATGAATTGACCCCGCCGAAATGCAGCTATATGTTGTGGGCATGGCCTTGCAGCGCACTGCCGCTTGGTGGCAAGGAACCGGCGGGCCGTGCCACGGGTTCAGGCGGGTTCAGGCGGGATCGGGGGGATGTGGCGTGGCAGATCGGCCGGGCCGGGCAGCATCCGCCCTTCCCGAACGATCTGAGCGCGCAACGGGGGATGGGCTGACCAACAGGATGGACGGATGATACGCCTCGCACTCGCATATCTTGCCATCGCCGTCGTGGCGATCCTGACCGTGACCGGCCTGCCCTTTGGCCGCTCTGACACCGATCCCGCGGCGCAGATCGCTGCGCTTTCGGGCGCCGGTTCGCCCTTGCCCCCGGTGGCCGCTCCCGGGTCCGCGGCCACCGACCTTGCCGTCACCGGCCCCGCGGCACCCGCGCCCCTGGCGGATACCTCGATCGCGGGGACAACCGCGCTGATCCTGAAGCAGCTTGCGACGGCCAGAGCCCCCGGCGATCCGGCCCTGTCACCCGCCACCTTTGCCGCCTTGCAAAGCGCGCGGACCCCCGGCGAGGTGACCCTGGAAAACCTGCTGGTGCAGGCCATCGCCGCCGGTCAGACCGCCGGGGACATCGACCGCCTGCTGAACGCGGCCGTCGGTCAGGGCTCGGTCCGGGTTCCCGCGATGATGGTCACCACCGAGGGCCGGGTCGATACACCCGTGCTGATCGCCAGCATTCTGGCCAAATCGCTGACCAGCACCCGCGAACAGGGCGACACCTCGGTCGGGGACAGCTTCGTGACGCCCGAAACCGCCATTCTGGACCTTCAGGACATCGACTATACCGTGGTCACGGGCGACAGCCTTGGGTCCTTGTCGCTGAAATTCTATGGCACCCCGGCGCGGACTCAGGTCATCCTGTCGGCCAATCGCGACATTCTTGCGACGCCCACCAGCCTTCGCGCCGGGCAGGTTCTGGTGATCCCCTCGCGCTCGAAACTCTGACAGCACCCGATCCGGGCCAGGTTCGGGGGTGCCCCCCAACGGGCCCGCGTCAAAGGGTCAGGCATCCGGGGCGGATCAGCCGCCGGTATGGCTCATGTGGCGGGTCATCTGTCCGGCCACCTTCTGGCGCGAATAGTCGAAGTCGTGGCCCTTGGGTTTCAGCGAAATCGCCTTGCGGATCGCCGCCACCAGCGCATCGTCCTGGGCGCTTGCCCGCAAGGGTGCGCGCAGGTCGGCCCGGTCTTCCTGACCCAGACACATGTACAACTCGCCCGTGCAGGTCAGCCGCACCCGGTTGCAGCTTTCGCAGAAATTATGCGACAGGGGCGTGATCAAGCCGATCTTCTGCCCGGTCTCGGCCAGTTGCACATAGCGCGCCGGCCCGCCCGTGCGCAATGGCAGCGGCGTCAGGGTAAAGCGTTCGGACAGACGGGCGCGCAGGTCGGCCAACGACCAGTATTGCCCCAGACGATAGGTTTCCTCCATGTCGCCCATCGGCATGACCTCGATGAAGGTCAGATCATGGCCCTCGACGGCGCACCAGTCGAGCAGATCGAACAGTTCGGTCTCGTTAAAGCCTTTCAGGGCCACCGTGTTGATTTTCACCTGCAATCCGGCGGCCTTTGCGGCGGCGATCCCTTCTTGCACCTGGGCCAGACGGCCCCATCGGGTGATCTGGGCGAATTTCGCCGCATCCAGCGTATCCAGCGAGACATTGACCCGTCGCACCCCGCAATCGGCCAACTCGGCCGCATGTTTCGCCAGTTGCGAGCCGTTGGTGGTCAGCGTCAACTCGTGCAACTGACCCGACACCAGGTGGCGCGACATCGCACGGAAATAGGTCATGATGCCCTTGCGCACCAAGGGCTCGCCCCCGGTGATCCGCAGCTTTTTCACGCCCAGATCGATGAAGGCCGACGACAGCCGGTCCAATTCCTCCAGCGTCAGCAACTCTGCCTTGGGCAGGAACTGCATGTGTTCGGTCATGCAATAGGTGCAGCGGGAATCGCAGCGGTCGGTCACCGACAGACGCAGATAGGTGATCGGGCGCAGGAAGGGGTCAATGAGATCGGCCATGACGCAAAGGTAAGCGCGCGGGTCCGGTATCGCAAGGGCGAAAGGCGGTTGCCAAAGGGACGGGCCGACGCCTATTCTTGGCGGATGAGAAACCTTGTTCCCCCATTGCTGCGGTCTGGCCTTCTGGTTGCCTTCTGTCTGGGGCTGGCGGGATGCAACCTGTTTCAAAAGCCGGTTCAAAGCGCCCCGCAAGCAAGTGCCGCGCCGCCCGTCAACCCGATGTCCGCCCTGGGCACCGGGGTGACGGCCGCCTCGCTGGACGCCTCGACCGTGGCGGAAAAGGCCGCAGCCCTGAACGCCGCTCCCGACGCGGGCGAGCGTAAACTGGGCACGGTGACGGTCGGTCTGGGCAGCCCGACCGAGCCGGGGTTCTGGATCAAGACCCAACTGGTCAGCGTGGCAGCCAAGGGCCGGGTTGAAACCGCCGACGGCACATCCGTGGCCGTCGATCTGATCCCCTTCGACGGCGCGGCGCTGTTGTCCTTTGCGGCGTTCCGCGCGCTGGACCTGTCGCTGACCGATCTGCCCGACATCACCGTATTCGCCGAGTAGATTTCCGTCTTAGTCTTTGCCGACAGGGGTTTGGGCGGTATCCTCTAGGTACTTCGACGCCTCCTTGCGCGCCCAGGTCCGCAT
>JANMJC010000303.1:0-3896 GCA_031371185.1 Paracoccaceae bacterium
GGATGTGGAAAAGGCGCGGGCGCAGAAATCGAAGGACGATCGCAAGGCCGCCGGGCCTCGGGACCCGGTGGAGGCGGTTCCGATGGGGTCCTATGTGGCCGGTCCGATTGATCTGTCGCAAAACCGCGACTGTCAGGTTTATGCCAATCACAGCATGAAGTTACCTGCCGACGACCGGGTTTTTTCCTTGCCCGTTCTGCCCGCCCTGCAAGCCGGAAAGTTCGAGCGCGGTTTGGCGCGCAAGATGCCCCAGGTCCTGCCAAAGGGGGCGAAGGTGCTGGAAATCGGGTCTGCCGTGGGGTTTCTTGCCGGGCACTGCGCCAACACGCGGCCCGATGTTTCGGTGGTCCTGCAGGAAGACAATGCCGGACTTGCGCAGATGATGCAGGTGGTTTTCGCCCTGTCGAAGCGGGCACTCACCGACCGGTTCCGCCTGTCCGATGCAAGGTTGACGGGCGACCTTGCGGCCCGGACCCTGGCCCTGATCCGACACGAAGCGCCCGCCAGTCTGTTGATCGGTGACGGCCGCCTGTCGCCGGAAATTCTGGCCGAAGTCCTACCCGAAATCGAATGTGAACAGATATTCCTTTACGGCCGGTGGATCGAGGCTTTTCATGCAGGCCTGCCCGACGTCGAGGGCCTTCTGGCAGGTCTGGGCTTTGCCGCCGCCTTCGATTTTGACCGCAACATCTGCCGCGCCTTCACCCGGGGCGGTGGTCAGGCCGAAAAGTAGGTCTTCACGAAAGTCCGGGTGATGGCATCGACCACCGGGCGCTGAACGTGGCGGCCGTCGCGCTCCCAGGCTGCGTCGCCGGTCGAGATCACCGCCTCATAGGACGGGAAATAGGTGACGTTTTCGCGCGCCGCCGCCACTTCGCCCAGAACGGCGCGCAGGGTGGCTTTGGAAAGGGTATTGGCGACAAACACATCCTCGCCCGAAAAGGTGTGGTTCAGCGGAACCGGCGAGACGGTGCAAAAGATGCGGGCGTTCGGTTTTGCCGCCGTGATCAGATCGACGATCCGGCTGATCACATCGTGGTTTTCGGCAAAAGTGGCGCGGTGATACAGCGTTTCCGCTGTCCCGCCGCCCTTGCCATAGCCGGGCTTTTGGTTGGCCACCTTTCCGGTGGTCCGGTTGCGGAAGATTTCCGTCATGCCGAAGGTGAAGATGAAATGGTCGGCCTCGGCAAAGCCCTTTTGCAAGACCCGATCCAACTGCGCAACGATGTCGCAGAAAATCTCGGGTGTGTTGGCGAAAACCAGACGGCGATAGGGGCATTGCTGGCGGCCATCGACCAGCCAGTAATCATCGAGGGCGGGTGTCCACAGGCCCAGAATACGCTCGATTTCCTGCAGTACGGAAAAGGCGTTGTAGGTGTTCAGATGGTTGCGGTCCGGCAATTCGTCGATCTGGGCGAGGTCCTTGTCGAATTTGGCCTGACGGTAATCGGGCCCGACTTGCCCCGGCCCCAGACGCGCCTCCAGGGCCAGACGAATTTCCTCGGCAAAGCAACTGCCCATCACGAAAAACCTGTCGGTCATCTTGACCAAAGGGTCGGGCGTGGCCGTGACCGTGGTGTCGCGCATGAAACGGCGCCATGCCGGATTGGGGCGGTTCGAGGATTTGATCGGCATGGGGTGCTCGCGGCAGGTGTTGCTTCTTCTTTTGGCCAATCAGAATCATATTCCGTCCAAAAGCGCCAGTGTTTCCCTGAAAAAGCGCGGTGACAGACATGATCTGGACATGGTGTTGGGGTTTCGTCATTGTAGCACAAAACGAAACAATATCCCCGAGGTTCAAAGATGGCAGCCCCCAACCGCAGACCCGTGGCCTCGCTATGGATTGGCGAAAAGCTGCATTACCTCAATCAGATATGCTTGCTTAGCCATGTGCGGAATGGTCATCCGACCACGCTGTATTGCACCGATACCGTCACCAATGTGCCCGAGGGTGTGATCGTGAAACCGGCCACTGACATCATGACGGTGGATATGGACATCGTACGGCAGACGTCGGAATCCTTTCTGTCGAATGTCTTCCGTTACAAGATGATTCAGGCGACGGATGCGGTGTGGATTGACTGTGACGCCTATTGTCACGCGCCCTTTCCCGAAGAGATGACCCATATCTTCGCCGGCCACGGCTTTCGCGGCGCGCTGAATTGTGGTGTCGTCTACATCCCGCAAAAGGGCGATCTGATGGATCATTTGCTGGACTACTACCAGAATCTGCCCGCCGCCCCGCCCTGGTTCAACAAGCAGCAACGCAAGCGGATCGAAAAGCAGGACACCGCCCTGCCGCAGGCCGTGCGGATCTACAACGCCGAGCGTACCGCCTTTGGCCCGCAGGCCTTTACCCATTTTGCCCAGCAAACCGGCGATTATGACAAGGCGCTGACCTCGGACTATCTGTATCCGGTGCCGTTTCAGTTGAACGATGTGTTCTTCGATCCTTACGGCCGGGTCGAGGGGCATTTAACCGACAACACCCTTTCCGTCCATCTGTACACAAACGGCACCAAACCCTGGTGGCGCAAGAGTGTGCCTCTGGTCAATTCCTATGCCGCGCGGATGTGCGCGGTCGAAGGCGTGGACCCGGGCCTGGCGCTGGAAGAGTAATGGGCATCTCGATGATCCCGGGCCTGTTTCTGGCCCGCAACGTCCACCATGTCAAAGACGCCAGGCGCGCCATCATTCTGGGGCGGCAAAAGCTGCACCTGTCCGAGCGACGGATGCAGCGGTTTCTGAAGGTGATGGGAAAGCGCGGCCATCCCCTGACAGAGGCCGAGATCACCCAGGAGGACGGGTTCAGCGAAGCCCTGTTCACGCGGTTGGGATACCCCGCGATGGAGGCGATGGATTTCACCGACAAGGAAGGGGCGGCGCATATCCATGATCTGAACAAGCCCCTGCCCAAGGCCCTGCATGGCAAGTTCGATCTGGTGATCGACGGCGGCACCACCGAGCATATCTTTCACATCGGCACCGCGCTGGACACCTGCCACAACCTGGTGAAACCCGGCGGCGTGGTGATGAGCTTTGTGTCCTGTGACGGCTGGTTCGGCCATGGCTTCTTTCAGACCGGCCCCGATGTGCCGTGGCGCTATTGGCATCACTCGCGCGGCTACGAAATGCTGGAAGTGTCGATCGTGAACCGTAAGGTCCCCGACAAGATCATGCCGATCCCGGACCCGACCGGCAAGCCGCGGGGCGGCGAGTTGGCGCTGTCGGGCCCGCATCTGATGCTGTACGCGGCGCGGCGCCCCTTGGTGGACCCGCCCTATAAACTGCCGATCCAAAGTCATTATGTGGATTACTGACATGGCCAAGACCGCGAAACCCCTGCCCGTTGCGGCCCCGGATGACGACGGCGAAGTGGTGAAATCAGCGGCCGAGTTGAAAGCCGAAGTCGTGCTGCGCCGCGCCAAGCGCAATCTGCGAAAGGCCAGCGCCGAGGGCTTTCTGGCCGGGGTCTGCGCCATGCTGCGTCCCGGCGATCTGGTGATGGACCTTGGCGCGAACATGGGGGTGGTCACGGCGGTTCTGGCCGCCACCGGGGCCGATGTGATCGCCTTTGAACCCGATCCTTTTGCCTTTGCCACCTTGCGCGAAAGGTTCGGCGAGATGCCCAATGTCACGCTGGTTCAGGCGGCGGTCGGCGTGGGGTCGGGCACGGTGCGGCTGAAGCGGGCCGACAATTTCGGCACGAACCCCACCGGCGCCTCGGTGAAAAGCACGATTCTGGATGGCGGTCGCCGGATTGACGCGGAAAACTCGGTCGAAGTGCCGCTGATCGACTTTCCGGGGCTGTTGCGGGAAAAGCTGGCGGAACGGGGCGGGATTGCTTTTGTGAAGATGGATATTGAAGGGGCCGAGTTGGAAATTCTGGAGCGGAT
>JANMJC010000094.1:0-4964 GCA_031371185.1 Paracoccaceae bacterium
CGGGCAAAGCCACTGGGCTGCCCCTGCACGACCACGCGGTCAAACAGCGGAACCACCCGGTCAAGGTAACCCGCACGGGCGGCGCGGCGCGCGGCACTTGCCTGCCATTGGGCCCGGCCCAGCCACAGGGCCAGGACCAGCAAGGCGGCACCAAGGACAAACAGAAGAGGCATGAAGGCTTTCAGAAAGACGGGGCCCGCCAAACCGGGCGGGCCCCTGAGGTCAGATCAATAGCCCTTGGGTTTCGGCCAGGGCATGGTGAACTGCGCGCCCCGGTTCACGAACCGATAGCGCCAGAAGTGGAACCACAGCGACACCACGATGTAGAACCCGATCATCGCGACCAACTGGGTGCCGTAGCCCAGAAAGACCGCAAAGAAGGTGATCGCGCACAAGGACAGCAGCACGATGGCGGGCAGCGGGTGGAACGGGTGTTCGTAGCCGCGCTTGATCGAGTTCAGCGGCCATTTGCGGCGGAACATGATGATGTTCAGCGGCATGAAGGTGTAGCCCAGCAACCCCGACAGGATCGAGAAGGTGATCACCTGATCCAGAGGCGCGCCCAGGGCGAAGATCAGCGCGATGGGAACCAGGAAGATGATCGACCGGTAGGGCGTGCGGTATTTCGGATGTACCGCGCCAAACCAGCCCGGCAGGTACTTGTCGCGCCCCATCGAAAACCACGCCCGGCTGGCATCGTTGATGCAGCCGTTCGCGCTGGCCAGGGTGGCGAACAATGTGCCGATCCCCAGCAGCCAGATCAGCCCGTTTGACCCCGACAACCGGGCAGCGTCAAACAGCGGCGCCACCGATCCGTTCACGCCGTCGCCCAGAAACTCCCAGGGCAGGATGCCGACGCAGATGTACCAGGTCAGGGTGGCCGCGATCAGCAGCGTCATGATGCCCGCCAGCGTGCCGAAGGGCAGGGCGCGGGCGGGCGAACGAACCTCTTCGGCCGCCTGCGTCGTGCCTTCGATGCCAAGATAGAACCACAGGCCAAAGTGCATGGCCGCCAGAACCCCGATCCAGCCATAGGGCAGGGCGGCGGTCCCCTCCATCAGGGCCTTGTGCTGCATGATCCCGCCGCCAAAGACGCCCGAGGTTGACACGAACAGCACCAGGATCGCGACAAAGGCGATGGCGGTGATCACCAGGTTGAAGGTCAGCGTCGCCAGCACGCCGCGATAGTTCAGCCAGGCCAGGAACATGATCGACAGGATGATGAAGGGCCGCTGATCCAGCGTTCCGTCAAACCCGCTCATCCCCGCCACGACCGAGATCAGGTAACCGGCGGTAATCGCGTTGCCCGCCTCCAGCATGGTATAGGCAAAGACCAGATACAGCCCGACGTTGAAGGCCATCAGCGGCCCGACGATGTGCTTGGCCTGGGTGTATTGCCCGCCCGCCGCCGCGACGGTCGAGGTCACCTCGCTGTCGATCATCGCCACGCAGGTGTACAGGATGCCCGCGAACCAGCAGGCGATCAACGCGGCATAGGCGCCGCCCTTGCCGACGGCAAAGTTCCAGCCCATGTATTCGCCGACCAGAACGATGCCCACGCCCAGGGCCCAGACATGCGCCGGGCCAAGCACCCGCAGCAGGCCCACCTTGGTACCGTGTGGCCCCATTCCGTCGATGGTTTTCGAGGTGATATCGGTTTGTGCCATGGCCCTACCCTCTGCTTTCTTCGGTCATGGCCTCAAGCTCACCCTCGCGGGAAGAGGTCAGGACATCTTCGGAATAGGTCGTATCGGTGCGAAACCAGTCCACCACCATGTAAAGCCCGAACACAGCCGACAGGCCCCAGGCCGCATATTCCATGTAATTCCAGGTCTGCATATCCGGCCCCTATTTGCTGTCGAATTTTTCCGCGATGACTTCGCGGTATTCGGATTCCGAAAATTTCAGCATCAGAACGTAGTAAAGGACGATCACCACGACCATTACCAGAACGGCCGAAACCGAAAAGCTGTAGTCAAAGCGCGCCAGGATCAGGTCGTGCGCCGAAGCGGGATCGTATCCCAGGGCCTGATACTGCGCCGCCTGGGCCGGCGACTGGCCCAGGGATTCCCAGGTCGGATTTTCGACCGGGGTAGCGACGGTCTTGGACGAACCGGCCAACCCCATCCACAGGGGCACGAACAAGGCCCCCACGGTCAGGATCACCAGCACGATGACATCGATCAACTGACCGACCTTGCTTTGCACCGGGGCAGAGTAATGTGCCATCTCAGCCCCTCCGCGCGCGGGCTTCATCAAGAAACTTGATGTCCAGCCCATAGATGAAATCGCGGTCCTCGCGGTAATGCCGCAGCATTGCCAGAATGGCCGCCGTGTTGAAGACCAGAACGATGGCCCCACCGGTCAGCAGCAAAAGCCTTGCGGTGCCGTCCGGGGCCAGATCCCAGGTCGCAACCGCCACGAAAATCATTGCCAGCCAAAGGCCGATCACAAACGTCCATGCCACCTGCACGTCCCGTTTGTGCATGGCCTCAATCCTTTGATCAAGGTCTGCCACGTATCCCTCCTGTTCGGCCCGATGTTTCGCCGGTTCCCGCGTGGCCGCGCCGCTGTTTCCCTTACCGGCAAATTTGTTTTCCCAAAGGAAAGCCGCCCTGCGACACTCTGTCAAGGAAAACTGCCTGAAAGCCGGGCAACCCGCAAAGAATTTCCCGACAGGTGAAAATTGTTTCTTATCAGTTGAACCCTGAATCCAATCTTGTTAGCCTGCCGGAAAGTCGAAAAGGAGACGAATCCATGTGCGGTATCGTTGGGCTATTCCTCAAGGACCCGAAACTTGAACCCCATCTGGGCGCCATGCTGTCGGACATGCTGATCACCATGACCGACCGCGGCCCGGATTCCGCCGGCATCGCGATCTATTCCGGGGCCAAGGATGGGCTGGGCAAGATCACCGTTCAATCGGCGCATCCCCAGACCGATTTCAAGTCGCTGGACGCCGATCTGCACGATGCCATCGGTCAACCGGTGGTCATGCTGGTGAAAAGCACCCATGCCGTCCTTGAAATGCCGATCGGCCAGTTGGAAGCGGCGCGTTCGGCGCTTGCGCATCTGCGGCCGGGCGTCAAGGTGATGAGCGTGGGCGACAGCATCGAGATCTTCAAGGAGGTCGGCCTGCCGCGCGACGTCGCCACGCGGTTCGAAGTGGCGAAGATGCACGGCACCCATGGCATCGGCCACACCCGCATGGCCACCGAATCCGCCGTGACCACCATGGGCGCGCATCCGTTTTCCACCGGGTCGGACCAATGCCTTGTGCACAACGGCAGCCTTTCCAACCACAACGGCGTGCGGCGGGAACTGAAACGGCACGGCATGACCTTCGAGACAGAGAACGACACCGAGGTCGGCGCGGCCTTCATCAGCCACAAACTGCAAACCGGCGAGACTCTGGGCCGTGCACTGGAAGCGACCCTGACCGACCTTGACGGCTTCTTCACCTTCGTCGTCGGCACCAAGAACGGCTTTGGCGTGGTGCGCGATCCCATCGCCTGCAAGCCCGCCGTCATGGCCGAAACCGACGCCTATGTCGCCTTCGGGTCGGAATACCGCGCTTTGGTCAACCTGCCGGGCATCGACACCGCCCGCATCTGGGAGCCCGAACCCGCCACCGTCTATTTCTGGGAGCGCTGAAGCATGCAGACCTTCGATCTTGGCGCGGAAGGTTTGCGCGCGCTGAACTCGGCCCTTCATGCCTTGAGGGGCCAGACCAACATGACGGAATGGGAGGTTATCAACCCCAAGGGCGCCCATGCCATCGCCGCCGGGGTCGATGCGCCGCTGGACATCACCGTGCGCGGATCGACGGGCTATTACTGCGCTGGCATGAACAAGCTGGCGACCATCCGCGTCAAGGGTTCAGCCGGGCCGGGCGTGGCGGAAAACATGATGTCGGGCAAGGTGATCATCGACGGCGACGCCAGCCAATATGCCGGGGCCACCGGGCGCGGCGGCCTGCTGGTGATCAAGGGCAACGCCAGCAGCCGCTGCGGCATTTCGATGAAGGGCATCGACATTGTCGTGCATGGCAACATCGGCCACATGTCCTGCTTCATGGCGCAATCGGGCAACATGGTGGTTCTGGGGGACGCGGGCGAAGCTCTGGGCGACAGCCTGTACGAGGCGCGGCTGTTCGTGCGCGGCTCGGTCAAGTCGCTTGGCGCGGATTGCGTCGAGAAAGAAATGCGCCCCGAACATCTGGCGCTTCTGGCCGACCTTCTGCAGCGCGGCGAAGCCGATGGCAAAGCCAGAGCGACGGAATTCCGCCGCTACGGCTCGGCCCGCAAACTGTACAGTTTCAACATCGACAACGCGAGTTCCTATTGATGGCGTTCGGTACCAGAGCAGGGCGTTTCCCCTCTCCCTGGTGGGAAGGGGTGAGGGGTGGGGGGCCTGCACGTCCCGCGCGTCACATTGCCCCCCTACCCCATCCCTCCCCCACAAGGGGGGAGGGGGCCGCCACCCATTCCGTTTTGATTTCAGGGCCCAAAGCATGACCGATTTCCCCCGCACCCCGCCCCGCTTTTCCGCCACCTTCACCCCCGCGATCAACGCCGAGATTCGCCGCGCTGCCGCCACCGGCATCTATGACATCCGCGGTGGCGGCACCAAGCGTCACCTGCCGCATTTCGACGACCTGTTGTTTCTGGGCGCCTCGATCAGCCGTTACCCGCTGGAAGGCTACCGCGAGAAATGCGCCACCGATGTCTGGCTGGGCACCCGTTTCGCCAAGAAGCCGATCCATCTGGACATTCCGGTCACCATCGCCGGCATGAGCTTTGGCGCCCTGTCGGGCCCGGCCAAGGATGCCTTGGGGCGCGGCGCCTCGGAGGCCGGCACCTCGACCACGACCGGCGACGGCGGCATGACCGAGGAGGAGCGGGGGCATTCGAAGACCCTGGTCTACCAATACTTGCCGAGCCGCTACGGCATGAACCCCGCCG
>JANMJC010000327.1:0-5446 GCA_031371185.1 Paracoccaceae bacterium
CGTCAACAAGCAAACCATAAGCAAACCAAACCAAGATAGGGATAAACTCTCCAGAGGGATCTGCCCACCTCCCCGGCTTCCCGAAAATGGCGCCCTCCTGAAATCCGGGCGTCTGGTCACTGTTGGAAATCGGGCTCATCGGCTGGGTCCGCATGACACCTGTCGTCGGTGGAGACAGAGCCTGTCGCTGGCGGCACAAGGTGGGACCCCTGTGGAAGCTCGGGGCCGCCACGTTGGGCAGTTTCTCGCCCTGGCGGAGGACATGGTGCCTTGACGCGCATTTCGCGAGCCATGGCTTCCGTATGGCAGAATCGGCACTCAGGAACAGGGAAACGCACGAACAAGGTTCCCAACCAAGCCGCAACTGCCCAAAACCGTTCCACGCAGAACGGGGTTCAAGGTGTTGAAAGGGCTTGGCAGGAGTTGGGGGACTCGAACCCACGACCCTCGGTTTTGGAGACCGATGCTCTACCAACTGAGCTAAACTCCTAGGCCTGCGGACGGGGTAAGACAGGCCCGTCCGGAAATCAAGCGCAAACGTGCGGAAACGGCTTCGTTCTTGCTGGTGCAGGGTCAGGCGAACCGGCCCCCGGTGCGACGGTCCTGCGCGAGGTCGGTCAGGCCCCGCGATTCCCCTTCGCGCGACCGCGCTTCGGGGCGATGCCCCTGCAGGGTCGATCCGGCAGGGACGCCAGGGAATGTTGTCCCCGGCGCCCAGCAGCGCGAAGACCGTCAACGCCGGCGGTCACCTTTTCTTCAAAGGCCCGGCCGGGTCGATGAACCCGATCTGAAAGACATCCGGCCTCTTGGCCCGCCGCCGAGGTTGCGACCGAAGGCCTGCAGACTTCGGCGCGTGGGAAAGCGACCGGAGCTTGCCGGACCCTCCCGAAAACCTTTGGTTGCATGGCGCGCACTGGACCAAGGCCCGCAGGTATGGGCAAAAGCTGACCGCAGGGCGCGGAAATCGCCCTTGAAGGGGCCGGCGAAGGGGCCGCGACGGAACGTCCGGCTCTCATCGTTCAACCAGGGAATGCCCACATCCCCGGAGAGAGCCTTGACCGATGTCAACCCGAACCCCGTCAGCCCGACCGGACCCCATGGCCGGGTCGCCAAAAGCCTTCACTGGATAACCAGCGGTCTCTTGCTGTTCGCCTACATCGACAATGGTGACGTTACCAACGCCTTGCGGGACCCTGCCGCGATGCGGATGGAAGCCTATCTCGGCCTGGGCGTCCTGGCGGCTTTCATCCTGCGTTTTGTCTGGATGCACCGCTTCAATCAGGGCGCCACGCGCCTGCCGACCTCGGCCCCGGTCTGGGAACACCGCCTGTCGCGCCTTGCCCATCTCAGCATTTACCTCTGCGTTCTGGCAATCGTTGTGACGGGGCTTCTGATCATCGCGGCGCAGAACCTTGCCGGGGGGCAATGGGTCAGCACCGCCGGGGATGTCCACGAATTCTTTACCAACCTGACGCTGTTTGTCATCGGAACCCATGTTGCGGCAGCGCTGTGGCACAGGTTGGTGCGCCGCGATGGCGTGTGGGAATCGATGGGAACGCCATGGTGGCAGCCCAAGGCGGGCTGGTTCGGTCGCGGAAGATGAACGGCGCGCCCTTGTCGGGGCACGCCGTCTGACGATTACTCGATGATCTTCGACACGCTTGTGCTTGCGCGTCTCTGGATCGTCACTCGATGATCTTCGACACGCCTATACTTGCGCGTCTCTGGATCATCACTCGATGATCTTCGACACGACGCCTGCGCCGACGGTGCGGCCGCCCTCGCGGATGGCGAAGCGCAGTTTGTCTTCCATCGCGATCGGCGCGATCAGCGTGACGTTGAACTTCAGGTTGTCGCCCGGCATCACCATTTCGGTGCCTTCGGGCAACTCGACCGTGCCGGTCACGTCCGTGGTGCGGAAGTAGAACTGCGGGCGGTAGTTGGCGAAGAACGGGGTGTGGCGCCCGCCTTCTTCCTTGGTCAGGATATAGGCTTCGGCTTCGAACTTGGTGTGCGGCTTGACCGAGGCGGGCTTGCACAGCACCTGTCCCCGCTCCACGCCTTCACGGTCGATGCCGCGCAACAGGATGCCGACGTTGTCGCCCGCCTCGCCCCGGTCCAAGAGTTTGCGGAACATCTCGACGCCGGTGCAGACCGACTTCTTGTTGGCGCGGATGCCGACAATCTCAACTTCGTCGCCGACGTTGATCACGCCACGCTCGATCCGGCCGGTCACAACCGTGCCACGGCCCGAGATCGAGAACACGTCCTCGATCGGCATCAGGAACGGCTGGTCGATGGCGCGCGCCGGGGTCGGAATGTAGTCGTCCACGGCCTTCATCAGCGCGCGGATCGACATTTCGCCGATGTCCGGACGCAGGCCGATCATCGCCTGGTGGGCCGAGCCCTTGATGATCGGAATGTCATCGCCGGGATAGTCGTAAGACGAGAACAGCTCGCGCAGTTCCATCTCGACCAGTTCGACAAGCTCTTCGTCGTCAACCAGGTCGATCTTGTTCATGTAGCACACCATGTAGGGAATACCCACCTGGCGACCCAACAGGATGTGTTCGCGGGTCTGCGGCATCGGGCCGTCCGAGGCCGCGCACACCAGGATCGCACCGTCCATCTGCGCCGCACCGGTGATCATGTTCTTCACATAATCGGCGTGGCCGGGGCAGTCGACATGGGCATAGTGGCGCGCTTCGGTCTCGTATTCCACATGCGCGGTCGAGATCGTGATCCCGCGCGCCCGCTCTTCCGGCGCGCCGTCGATCTGGTCATAGGCGCGGAATTCGCCAAAATACTTGGTGATCGCTGCCGTCAACGTGGTCTTGCCGTGGTCAACGTGGCCAATCGTGCCGATGTTCACGTGCGGCTTATTCCGTTCAAACTTTGCCTTTGCCATGGTCGGGCGCCCTTGCATCTGGGGGGCCAAAACGGCCCCGCGTGGTCTACGCGCGGCGACTTAAAGGCTTGGACGGGGAAAATCAAGCGTCAGTTGGCAGGTTCGCCCACCGCCAGGCCTTGTTTTCCGGCGTCATCTTCGTTCGAAGCGGCCGGCGTCGCCCCGGCGGTGACAAACCACTCCGGATGTTTCAAAAGCCACTTTTCCACGGCATAGGCCGCGTTGAACGCCAGTTGCGCCATCTGCTGTTCGCGCGTCTTGGTCAGCCCCGAGCCGATGACCTCTTCCGGCGACAGGCTTTCGAAAATCGTCATCTGCTCGCCCTCGGCGTTCAGTTTCAGCGCCGCCGCGTCGTCCCAGATGTTTGCCGTGATCACCAGAACCGACTTGGGCGAAGCGATCAGCGGAATACCGGGCGGCGCCAGCGCATATCCGTCAACCGAGATGCCGAAGTTGTAGGCCTTGGTACCGTCATAGCGTCCGAACCGGTCGTCGATCGCCTTTTGCAGGGCGGTCTCCCATTCCTCCACCGTGGCCCGGCGCGAGATCGGCACCATCTCCATCTTGTCGGCCACCACGATGTTCAGCCCCAGGGCGAAATCTCCCAAAGGCGGCGGCGGGTTGGTCAGGTCCTTGTTGGTGCAGGCGATCAGCGTCACGCCCGCGACAAGCGACAGGATCAGGTTGGGCAGGCGCATGGGGTCACTCCGATGGACCAGGGGCTTTGCTGGCATAGCCCCGGGACTGCCGCCGCGCAACCGTGACTTTGGCGCGGAGCCCGCCGGTGCCTGGCGACCCTGGGCCGCAAGGCGCCCCTTGCCCCTTCATCTTGATGGCAAATATTCCTCGGGGGTGAATTGGCCAGGGGCCAAGAGGGGGCCCGAGGGCCCCCTTTCCGCCGCCGCCGCCTGCGCCGCATCTGCCCCTTTGCCCCCCGCCCCAAACACCCTATCTTGTTGCCAAAGGAGGCGCCCCGATGGCCCTTGATCTTCCCACCTCAACCCTGCCCGTCCGCGTGCCCCTGCACACCAGGCCGATGGGCATCTTGGGCTCGTTCCGCGCCGGTCGGCGCAATGTGCTGGAGCTGATCCCCGAGGTCGCCACCCGCGTGCCCATACTGTCCGGCGTCACCGGCAAACGCTGGCACATGGTGATGGACCCCGGTGCCTTGAAGCAGATCCTGCGCGACAGGGTCGATGATTACCCCAAATCCGTGGTGACAAAACTGATCCTTGGCCCGGCGATCGGTCAAAGCCTGTTCGTCGCGGAAGGCGCCCATTGGCAATGGCAGCGCCGCGCCGCCGCCCCGGTCTTTTCGCACCGCAATGTCACCGCGCTGGCCCCGGTGATGACCCTGGCAGCCGAGCGCGCGGCCGGGCGCATTGCCGCGCAATCCGGCCGCGCCGCCGATCTTTTCGCCGAGATGGTGACGGCCACCTTCGAGGTGATTTCCGACGTCACCTTTTCGGGCGGCACCGGCTTTGACCGTGACGCGATCCACGGGGCGATAGAAACCTACATCAGCCAGACCGCCCGCCTTTCGCTCTTGGATGTCATCGGCGCGCCGCCCTGGGTGCCGCGCCCGGGCCGGATGTTTTCGAGGGCCTCGCTGCGCGAGATGAAGGCGGCGGCGAATTCGGCCATCCTGGGGCGCAAGTCGCGCCCGCACAGTGGCGTTCCCGACCTGCTTGACCTCTTGTTGTCCGCCGAAGATCCCACGACCCATCGCCAGATGTCGACCGACGAGTTGCGCGACAATCTTCTGACCTTCATCGTCGCGGGGCACGAGACCACGGCCCTGACCCTGGCCTGGGCGCTGTATCTGTGCGCCCATGATCCTGCCGTGCAGGATGCAGCCCGCGCCGAAGCGCAAGGCGTCCTGCACGACCGCGCCGCAACCGCCGCCGATCTTGCCGCCCTGCCCCTGACCCGCCGCATTGTGGACGAGGCCTTGCGCCTGTATCCGCCCGCCGCGTTTCTGGCCCGCACCGCCATGGCCCCCGACACCCTGTGCGGCCGCGCTGTGCGGCCCGGCGACACGGTGATCCTGCCGATCTATGCCCTTCATCGCAATGCGCTCTTGTGGGAAAACCCCGATGCCTTTGACCCCGGCCGCTTTGCCGATCCCAAAGCCACGCCGCGCTTTGCCTATCTGCCCTTTGGCGACGGCCCGCGCATCTGCATCGGCGCCTCGTTCGCGCTGCAAGAGGCGGTGATCATTCTTGCGACCCTTCTGGCCCGCTTTCGCTTTACCGCCCTTCCCGGCCGGGCGCCCAAACCCGTGATGATCCTGACCCTGCGCCCCGAAGGCGGGGTGTGGCTGGAGGTCGAGGCGCTGTGACGATTACAAAGTGATTTACTCGGGTATTCTTGACAGGCCCGCTTCGCCGCTGTAATCCCGAGTGTAATAGTCATCTAAAGGCCAAATCCATGACCATCAAACTCGCCCGCCCCGTTCAACCCCGCCTGTGGCGCAATCTGGCCCTGGCCTCTGCCACCGTGACGCTGGCCGCCATGCCCGCTCTCGCGCAGTCAAAG
>JANMJC010000349.1:0-2353 GCA_031371185.1 Paracoccaceae bacterium
CCAAGCATGGTGTCGTGGGGCTGTCTAAGACCGTGGCGCTTGAAACGGCAGGGCAGGGCATCACCTGCAATGCGATCTGCCCGGGATACGTGCTGACGCCGCTGGTCGAGGCACAGATCCCCGACCAGATGAAGGTGCATGGCATGGACCGCGAGACGGTGATCCGCGAGGTCATGCTGCAGCGCCAGCCCTCGCGGCAGTTCGCGACCGTCGAACAGATCGGCGGAACCGTGGTTTACCTGTGCTCGGCTGCCGCCGATCAGGTGACGGGCACCACGATCAGCATCGACGGCGGCTGGACAGCCCTTTAGGCGGGTCGGCCAGGCAAAGTCAGGCGCAGGTCACACCGCCGCCGAGCGCCACCATTCGCGGCGCGCCATGTCGTAGAAATTGCCAAAGATCGACGGCGCGACCCCGGCGCCGGGGGCAAAGCCCAGATCGGCGGGCAGGGCGTTCTGCAGCCAGTCCAGCGTGAAATCGCCATCCACCTGAAAGTCGGTCGGGGTGGCGGCGGCCACAAGGCCCTTGAAGGGGGTCGCCACGGCATTGGGCGCGGTGCCGTAAGCCAGGGCAACCATGTATTCGCCCAACTGGCAGCCCATCAGGGCCCCGGCACCCGAATCCATCGGGAAATGCACGCCCGCCACGGTGCGGTTCGACGCGATGCGGTGGGCCAGACGGAACAGTTGCGCCGAGCTTGCCATCCCGTCGCGCGGGCCCTTGCCGGTCATCAGGCGGTGCATCAGCGTGGCGATCAGAAAGGCCTCGGTCGCGTGACCCGACGGAAAAGACGAGTGGTCAGGGGTCTGTACCACTGGCTGCACCTCGCGCGCCATGTCGACCGGACGCGGCACCCGGCACAGATGCTTGACCTTCAACTCCACATCAATGGCCAGACGCACGGCGGCCTCGAGGATTTCCAGCGTGCGCAGACGGCGCTGGTCGTCCAAAAGGGCGACGGCGCCGAAATAGGACAGGATATCATCCTGTTGCGTGCTGATTTCGGCCAACCGGTCATCGCGCAGATCGGCATAGGTGCGCAGCCATTTCAATTGCCGTTCGAATGCGGCCAGTGTCGGGCGCTGGATTTCAAGAAAGGGCTGTGCCGCCCCTTCGGCGGTCAGCCAGGCGGTGCCATCGCGCGGCGCGCCCCCGGCATCGCGGTTGAACCCGACGCGAAGGCCGTCGCGCAATTCGTGGTCCAGCATCAGACCGCGCGTGGAATAGCGCAGATAGGTGATTTCGACCGGGCTGACGTTGAAGCCTTGCAGCACGGTCACCGAGGGGTCCTTGGCCCCGTTCCAATAGCCGGCAATCCCGTCGCGCGCCGTCAAAAGCCCGGCGGACAGCAGGGAATCGTCTTCGCCCCCGGCATGATCCAACAGCGCGTTGCCGCCCGAGCGGCCCGATCTTCCGGATCGTCCCGATCTTCCCGACCGTCCTGACCGACCCGATCTTCCTTCCGCGCTCATGCCTGCCTCCTGTCTTGTTCCGATGCTCGCCATGAGAAGGCGAATGAATTTCCTTGGTCAATCATTTGGTGGTAACCTTTTCTTCAATTTACGGATCGTTCACGATTTACCGGGGCGAGAGAGCCGGAATGCCTTCCGGGCCCCTAACCGCCACCGGGCTCCGGGCGATGAGGGACACATGACGACCGAACCGACCTCGCCTGCCGGACCGCCGGTGCGCATCTTCCTGTCGGGCACCTTTCGCATCGAAGGGCCCGGTGGGGTTGATCTGACCCCGAAGTCGGCCAAGAGCTGCGGGTTGATCGCGCTTTTGGCCAGCCACGCCCAGGGGCGGCGGGCCCGCGCCTGGCTGCAGGCCCGGTTGTGGAGCGACCGGGGCCGCGATCAGGCTTCGGCCAGTCTGCGTCAGGCCCTTAGCCAGTTGCGCCGCGCCTTGGGTCCGCAGGGCGAGATCCTGCAGATCAATCGCGCCTTCGTCGGGTTGAACCGGGCGCTGATCGAGGTGATCCGCACCCCTGATGAAGAACTTCTGGAAGGGTTCGATCTGCGCGATCCCGCCTTTGCCGACTGGCTGCAATCCGAGCGGCGCGCGCGCGGGACGCCCCTGCGGGACGCGGGCGATATCCCCGTGCGGATCGCCCTGCAACGTGCTGATCTGACACGGGTTGTCCATGTCTTCCCTCTGGGCGGCTCGACCGGGCCAGAGCGGGTCTACGAAGAGCTGTTCATCGATTGCTTTGAACGGTGGGTCTCTGAATCTCTGGTGTGCCAGGTGCAAAGGCGCCCCCCGGATGCGGCCTCGGCCAATCCCATTCTGGTTTCGGTGCAATCCTTTCCGACCGGGGGCCGGGGCTTTGGGTTGCGCCTGTCGATCGAAGAGG
>JANMJC010000361.1:0-3309 GCA_031371185.1 Paracoccaceae bacterium
GGCGATCTGCGAGGCGGCGGCATTGGCCATCAGGCGCGGCACGGTGAAGGGATGGACCCGCGACCTGCCCTCGGCAAAGACCGCGCGATAGGCGGCTTCGGCCGCGCCGTGCCCGCCGCCCGCCGTGCCGATGATCACCCCGGCCTCCAGCGCTTCGGGTGCGCCTAGCGTCAGTCCGGCCATGGCGACGGCCTGCGATGCCGCATCCAGCGCCATCAGGGTGGATCGGTCGCACAGGGTCGCCAGGGCGGGCGGAACATCGGGCCGCCAGCCCAGCACCGCCGCACCGATGCGGATCGACAAGCGGTCCAGATCAAGGATGTCCAGAGGGCCGATCGCACCCCGCCCGGCCCGCAAGGCGGCAAGGGTCTGCGCCACCGACTGCCCCAAAGGGTTGACCGTGCCCGCCCCGGTGATGACGACCCGCCTCATGCCCGGACGGCGATCCGGCCAGACACAAGTCTGCACAGATATGCAAAGGTCAAGACCTCGGGGCCAAGATCAAAAGGCAGCGTGATGTCAAAGGCTTCTTCGATGGCAAAGAAGGTTTCGACCAGGGTGACGCTGTCCAGTCCCAGATCAGTCAAGGCGGCGTCGGGGGTCAGAAGGGCGGGGTCGATCCGCCCGGTTGCCGCGATGATCCCGGCGATCCGGTGCTCAATCGGTTCCGCCATCCGCCTCACCTTTCGCCCCCGCCTCCAGCGCTTCGACGCGCTTGAACAGGCGCGGCAGGCGGCGTAGGGCCTTTTGCATCTCGACATGCAGGTCCATCCTGACCGCCGGATAGCCCAACAGAACCCGTCCCGCAGGCGCGTTCGACAGCACCTTGGTGCCGCCGCCGCAGATCACGTCATCGCCGATGAAGATGTTGTCGCTGACCCCGACCTGACCGCCCAGAACCACGCGGTCCCCGATCTTGGTTGAACCCGCAACCCCGACCAGCGCGCAGAGCAGGCAATCGCGGCCGACCGAGACGTTGTGGCCGATGTGAACCAGATTGTCCAACTTGGTGCCCGACCCCACCACCGTGTCGCGGATGGTTCCGGCGTCGATGCAGGTGTTGGCCCCGACTTCGACATCGTCGCCAAGCGTGACCGAGCCCAAAGAGTGGATCCGCGCCCAGCTTTGCGGGCGGATCTCGTCGCGGTGCCCCAGGGTCTGGCGGATCTCTTCGATGCCCGATTTCTCGGGCGTTACAAAGGAAAATCCATCGGCCCCGATCACCGCTCCGGGCTGGCAGATCACGCGGTCACCGATGGTCACACCGCGCCCGATCCTCACCCCGTCCAGCACCAGTGCATCCGCCCCGATCACCACGCCGGGCCCGATGACCACATGCGCCGCGATGCGTGCCCTCGGGCCGATCGTGGCGCCGGCATGGATCACAGTAAAGGGACCCACGGCAGCATTGGCACCGATGCGCGCCGTCGGATCGACCAGCGCCAAGGGATGAATACCTTCGGCAATCGCCGGCCCCGGGTCCATCAGCCGCGTCAGCGATGCCATCGCCAGGCGGCCCCGGGGCGCAAAGATCGCCGCCTTCAGGCCAAGCGCGCGCCAGTCAGCCCCCGGCCACACCAGGGCGGCCCGCGCCTGCCCCTTGGTCAGACCCTCGGCATAGGCCGGGGCCATCGCCAGCGCCAGCTGATCAGCCCGCGCCACCTGCGGTTCGGTCGCGCCCACAACCACCAGGTCAACATCGCCCTCGGCCTCGGCTCCAAGCGCCCGGGCAATCTCTTTGATCGAATGGGCCATGCGCTTCCTCTGACTGTTCAGCGTCAGAACCTAGCCCTGAACCTCCAAAGCTGCCAGCCCGGGGGTGCGCAGCGCCGCATAAATCTTTGCGTCCCTGCCATAGACGTCGCGGCGATAGGTCATCACCCCTTTGGCATTGGGCCAGGCGGTGAAATAGACCAGATGCACCGGGATCGGCGTGTCAAAGGTCAACCGGCTTTCCTGACCGCCCTCCAGATAGCTTTTGAACAACCCCTTCGGATCGTCGCTTTGCGGGGCCAGAAGAACATAGGCCAGATCGAACGGCGCGCCGACCCTGATGCAGCCATGGCTGTAGGCGCGCACTTCGTTGTCAAACAGGGCCTTGGTCGGCGTGTCGTGCAGATAGATGTTGTAGGCGTTGGGAAACATGAATTTCACCTTGCCCAGGGCATTGCCATCCGACGGCGCCTGCCGCAGCGCAAAGGGAAAATTCGAGGCCGAATAGGCCGCAAAATTGACCGATCCGCGCGACACCACCCGCCCCGCAGAATCGATCAGTTGCAGATGCCCCACCGCATTGGGATTGGCCCGCAGCATCGGAAGATATTCCTTGGTGGTGATCGAGCGCGGCACCGACCAGGACGGGTTGACCACCATGAATTCCATTTCGTCGGAAAACTCGGGGCTGCGGGTGTCTTCGGCATTCTTGCCGATCACCACCCGGGTCTGGAAGGTCACCTTGCCGCCATCCACGACCTGCGCCGTGAAATCGGGCTGGTTGACCCAGATGTGCCGCTGCCCCCAGGGCGCGTCGCCCATCCAGCGCAGACGCTCCAGGGCCACGATGACCGATTGCAGGCGGTCGGCGGGTTCGGCATTCAGCGCGGCGATGGTGGCCTCGCCCGCCACGCCGGTCACCGACAGGCCATTGTCCAGTTGGAACCGCTGCACCGCGGACGCGATCTGCGTGTCATAGTCCCGCGTCGCCGTCGGGCCGAGATAACCGAAGGCCTGCAAGCGGTCGCGCAGGGCCACAACCTGCGCCCCCGCCTCGCCCGGGTTCACGGAAGGCGCGGCGATCGGGGTGCCGTATCCCCCGCTTGCGATGGCTTCCTCCAGACGGATCTTTTCGCGCACAAGCCCGGCATATTCGGGATGATCGGGCGGCAGATCGGCCAGAAATCCCGCAAAGTCAGACCCTTGCGCGCGCAGTAACAGATAGGCCGGGTTCGGCCGTACCGGCTCGCGCTTCAAGGTCGAATCGATCTGGGCAGGCTCCAGCGCGCCAGAGGACACATCGCGCGCATAGGAAAGATAGGCGCGGGTCATGGCCGCTTCCAACCTTCCCCGATCGCCTTCGGTCACCAGACCTTGAAAGGCCGCGCGCAGGGCCGCGGCATCATAGCGGGCCACGGGAAGACCCTGTTCACCCGCGCCGTCCAGCGCCCCGAACAGGGCGGAACGGCGGTCGGCGTCGTCGGCCCCGGTCCACAGATCGGCATAGTCACGGGTGCGATAGAAGTCGGCAACCCCGGGGGTTTCGGACACGGCCGCGGACAAAACCTGATCAAAGGCCCGTGGGGCGGCCCCGGC
>JANMJC010000396.1:0-12320 GCA_031371185.1 Paracoccaceae bacterium
GGGCGACTTGCCGCATATCGAGGCTGTCGTCGATACGTTCAAGGTTGATCGCAAGTTGGAATTTCATGGCCCTGTTCCTTTAGCGCGCGACGAACTGGCTGCCCAGCGGTTCGTCTGATGTGTTGATCCAGGCCGTCTTGGGCCGTGTGTAGTCGTAAACCGCCTGCAGCCCGCTTTCGCGGCCATAGCCAGAGTTCTTCATGCCGCCGAATTCCGCGATGGGCGAGACGACGCGGTAGGTGTTGACCCAGACGATGCCCGCCTTGATCGCCTTGACCATGCGCAGTTGCCGCGCACCGTCGCGGGTAAAGACGCCCGCAGCCAACCCGTTTTCGGTATGGTTGGCCAGCCGCACCGCATCAGCCTCGTCCTTGAAACGCAGCACGCTCAGCACCGGGCCGAACATCTCGGTGTCGAGGATATGGAGATCCGAATTGGGGCAATCGATGATTGTCGGGTGATAGAAGCGCCCCGCCAGACCCTCGACCCGGCGCCCGCCGCACAGCAGGAGCCCCCCTTCGGCCAGGGCCCGCGCCACTTCACGTTCTACACAGTCAAGCTGCCCTTGGGTGCAGATCGGCCCCATTTCGGTGTCGTCCGCCAAAGGATCGCCGATCTTGATCCGGCCCGCCATGGCGATCATCCGGTCCAGAAATGCGTCCGCAATGGTGTCTTGCAACAAAAGCCGCGAACCCGCGACACAGCTTTGCCCCGAGGCCCCGAAGATGCCCGACAATGCCCCATTGACCGCCGAGTCCAGGTTGGCATCGTCAAACACCACGATGGGGGATTTGCCGCCCAGTTCCAGCGACACTTGCGCGAAGTTGCTGGCCGAGTTGTGAATGATCTGCCGCGCCGCCCCCGGTCCGCCGGTAAATGATACCCGCGCCACCAGTTTGTGCGACGTCAGAACCTTGCCGCAGGGGTCACCATGACCGGTGATGATGTTGACCACACCTGGCGGTATGCCCGCAGCCTCTATCAACTCGCCAAACTCCAGCATGGCAGCAGAGGCATGTTCGGACAGCTTCAGAACCACGGTGTTGCCCGCCGCCAATGCCGGCCCGATCTTGACGGCCGACAGGAACAGTTGCGAATTCCACGGCACAACGGCGGCGATCACGCCCAGGGGTTCGCGCCGGGTGAAAACCATCATGTCGGCCTTGTCGACGGGCAGCGTCTGGCCATGGATCTTGTCCGCGCAACCGGCGAAGAAATGAAAGAATTCAGCGATATACCTGGCCTGCCACCGGGTTTCCTTCAGCATCTTGCCGGTGTCGATCGTCTCGGTGGTGCCCAGGTCTTCGGACTTGTCGGCCAGCAGATCGCCAAGCCTGCGCAGGCAATGGCCGCGCTGTGTCGGCGTCATTTCCGGCCAAGGACCCACCGAAAAGGCGCGGTCCGCCGCCCGCACGGCGCGGTCAACGTCTTCGGCGGTCGCTTCGGGGACCATGGCCCAGACCCGGCCTGTCGTCGGGTTGACGCTTTCAAAAAACTTGCCGTCAGCGGCCCCGACCCATTCGCCGTCGATCAGCATTCTGTAGTGTTTGATGTCCGTCATCGGGGCGGTTTCCTCAGGCTGTCGCGGTGTTCTGGCGCGGGGCGGCTTGCGGCACGACGTTGTGGTAAGCGCCATCCAGATAGGCGAGGGGGGGCGCCGGACCCGCGCGGACGCTTTGCACCCGGCAGATGAAAATGCTGTGGCTTCCGGCAGCTACCGCTTGATCGACCACGCCGGCAAAGACCGTCGCCCCTTTGATCTGGGGGGCGGCACCCACGACGCCCGTCACCTCGACTCCCTGAAACCGGTCGCCTGTCAGGTGGTCATCGCGGCCCGCGAAACGATTGGCCAGATCGGGCCGGTCCTGCGGCAGCACGTTGAGGCACAAAGCCCTGTTCGTCGCGACCGCTTCGGCGATCCGGCTGCCAGAGCGAAGGCAGACAAGGACCATCGGCGGATCGGCTGAAACCGACGAAAAGGCGCTGACCGTCGCACCATGCAACCCGTCGGCGCCCTGCGTGGTGACGACGGCCACCGAATTTGCAACCCGGCGCATCGCCCGCACGAAGGCCTCGCGGTCGGTCAAGGGAAACCCTGTGTGTGGCACGCCGGTCATGGCCTTCTCCCGTCAAGGTGTCATTACCCTGTCAGACCGCGACGTATTGTCATAACAAAATTATTGGCATATTTAGTGCGGATAAAGCGAATTGAGGAGCGCCAATTGAATATCGTCGGGCTGCAAACCTTCGTGTCCATCGTCGAAACCGGCAGCCTTGTGCGGGCGTCCGAGCAACTGAATGTCACCCAGTCCACGGTGACGGCCCGCCTGCGCACGCTGGAGCAGGAACTGGGCGCCACCCTGCTGCACCGTCACAAGTCCGGCGTCACGCTGACGGCCTCGGGGACAAAGCTGCTTGGCTATGCCGATATCATGATTGGCTTGTGGCGACAGGCGCGGCAGGAAACCGCGCCACCGGCCGGAACCGAGTCGGTGTGCAATTTCGGTTGCGACCCGGATCTTTGGCCCGACCTTGGCAAGCGCGTCTTTGACGATGTCAACAACGGCAACCCGCGCATGGCGCTTTCGGTCTGGCCGGGAGATCAGGCCGAGCTTTACCGGATGCTGTCCGCCGGGCTTCTGGATGTCGCACTGACCTACCGGCTGGCAGCGCCCGGGGATCAGACCGTCCACCGCCTGCCGCCCGACGAGCTGGTGCTTTACGGCACCGAACCGGACCGGCCCTTGCGGTTTGACCCCGGTTACATCTTTGTCGATCTGGGAGCAGAGTTCCGCACCAAGCATGCCCTGGCGTTTTCCGATGCCGGAACCGCGCGCGTCAGCTTTGGCTCGGCCATGTGGGCGCTGACCTATATGCTGGAACGCAAGGGGGCGGCCTATCTGCCCAAACGGCTTGCCTTGCCGCATCTGACGGCGGGCCGGCTGTTCGAACTGCCCGATGCCCCAAGGTTCCAGCGCAACGTTTTCCTGATCGTGAACCCCAATGCCGCCTCTGATTGGGACTGGATGCCTGACCTGATCGCCCAACTTGCGGTGTGACCCAAAACCAGCCCGACCCTGGGCTGCTTGCGGACCTTGTTGCAGCAGGCGGGCGTCGGGCATCTGATCCGGTTTTGTCCAACGGCTGCGGCAGAACGTCGGAACGCACACGGCCGACCCTGCAGGATCCGGCGCAGATCAAACGCAGAAGGCCTTAAGCCGCTGTTCCCACTGTGGCATTGTGGACTCAGTTCGTGTTGCCGCTCGGGGCTTGGCCCACGACCGCGTTGACCAACGTCGGCGGCCCGCCCATGATTCGGCTCGATGGTTCAAACAAAGAGGCCCGCCAATGGGACAAGAACACTGTTTTCACGCTCCGGGTGCGGGGGCCGATTTTCTGGGATGGCGCGTGACCCGCGCGGGAAAGACCGAGGTCATCTATGACGACGGCCACGCCAAGCGCCTGATCTGGCGGGCGGAATTCACCGGCGATGCACAGGAACGACTGGATGCCGCCTTGGCGAGTGCTGTCGCGGCAGGCCGGGACAAGCTGATCCCCACCTTGTTCGACGAGTTGAAGAAACGCTCCATCGGGCTGGCGCAGCTTGGGATCTGACCGCAGCCTTGGCAATTGCGGCGGCGGGTACCCGAATTCGCGGCATTCTTCCCCGTTGACCCCGGCACGATGCGGTTTTTCTGTCTGTTCTCAATTGCTTTGCCGATCTTCAAACGAAGGGCTTGCGCCTTTCGCCCGGTTTCGGCTAATTTGATCAAATGTTGGGCGAGATGTCCACGAAGGGGCCGAAGAGCCGCCGAGACAGCCCTTGGGGGGACCATGGCGCAAAGCACGGGTGAACGACGCTTTCTAAGCGTCGAGGCGGCGAACGGGCTGAAGATGATCAGCCCGACCGCGATTTATGCGACGCTGCTGCTGGCGGTGCCGCTGGTACTGATCTTTGCCTACAGCTTCATGACCGACAGCTATCTGTCGATCCTGTCGGATTTCCAGTGGTGCAACTACTACGGCAACTGCGCGTCCTACAAGATCGTCGACGGGGTTCTGACGCCCTTGCAGCCCTATCAGGGGGTGTGGAGCGATCCTTTGGCGCAAACCCTGCTGATGCGCTCGCTTTATGTGTCGCTGTCGGTCACGGCGGCCACGGTACTGTTGTCGTTTCCGGTGGCCTACTACGTCTCGTTCCATGTCGAAGCCTCGCGCAAGTCGATCTGGCTGTTCCTGATCACCATCCCGTTCTGGACCTCGTATCTGATCCGGGTGTTCCTGTGGCTGGCGATCCTGGGATACAACGGCGTCGTCAACACTACGCTGATGGGCCTTGGCATCATCTCCGAGCCGCTGTCGTTCATCGTCTACAACGCCAATGCCGTGGTCATCACCCTGGCCCATGCCTACGCGCCCTTTGCGATCCTGCCGATCTTCGTCGCCCTCGAAAAGATCGACCGCTCGCTTCTGGAGGCTGGCCGCGATCTGGGCGAAAGCCCGTTCATGACCTTTCTGCGGGTGACCTTGCCCCTGGCCATTCCGGGGGTGATCTCGGCCATCATGATCGTCTTCATCCCGACGGTGGGCGACTATGTGACCCCCGCACTGATCGGCGGGCCGGAAGGCAAGATGATCGCCAATCTGGTGCAACTGCAATATCTGAAGCTGGACAATTATCCCCTGGGCTCGGCCACGGCGATCTCGTCGATGATCCTGGTGGCGGTGACGCTGATCAGCGGGCTGGCGCTGGCCAAACTGTTTGCGCGGATCTACGGGCGGCTTTCGGGCAGCACGGTCTGGGCGGTTTCGGTGCTGGGGGCGGCGGTCACCTGTGTGGCCTTCTCTGCCGCCTGCTGGACCATCGGCTGGGTTATCGGGCCCTTTGTCGCCAAGTTCCTGTGCATCGCGGTTGGCCATATCGGGCTTCTGATCGGGCTCAAGTTGACGGAGGCCAGGCCATGAAGGGCGGCGGGTTCAAGGTCTATGCGATCGCCTATCTGATCTTCCTTTATGCGCCCATCGTGCTGTTGCCGATGTTCGCCTTCAACAATGCGGCCATCATCGCCTTTCCCCTGTCGGGCTTCACCACCAAATGGTTCGCTGCCCTGTGGGAAGAACAGGCGCTGTGGGATGCCGCGAAGAATTCGCTGCTGGTCGGGGTTTCCGCCTCGATCGGGGCGACGATCCTGGGCATCTTTGCCGCCCGGGCCAGCACGCGCTATGCCTTTCCGGGAAAGGCCGGGATCCTGGGCATGATCATGCTGCCGCTGGTGCTGCCCGAGATCATTCTGGCGGTGGCCCTCTTGGTGCTGCTTTTGGGACTTGGCATGCCGCTCAGCCTCATGACCGTGACCATGGGCCATATTCTGGTCTGCACACCGTTCTCCATCGCGATCCTGTCGGCGGCGTTCCAGTCGCTGGACAAGTCGCTGGAAGAGGCGGCCTATGATCTGGGCGAAACCCCGGTCACAGCCTTTGGGCTGGTGATCCTGCCCTTGGTGATGCCGGGCATCATCTCGTCCCTGCTGATCTGCTTCACCATCTCACTGGACGAATTCATCATGGCCTTCTTCCTTGCGGGCACCGAATCCACCCTGCCGGTCTATATCTTCTCGCAGGTGCGTTTCCCGCAGAAAGTGCCCGTCATCATGGCCCTGGGAACCATTCTGGTTCTTCTGTCCATCATCCTTCTGACCACTGCAGAATATTTCCGCCGCCGCGGCATCGCAAGAACCGGCGGCAAGGATACCGGAGGCTTCCTGTGACCTTTTCCGCCGAAAAACCCGCCATGATCGAGTTCAAGGACATCCACAAATATTACGGCGATTACCACGCGCTGCGCGGGATCACGGCCACGATCCGGGCGGGCGAGTTCTTTTCGCTTCTGGGACCCTCGGGCTGTGGCAAGACCACGCTGTTGCGCACCATCGCGGGGTTTGAAGGCATCTCTTCGGGCGCTGTGATGATCGACGGCAAGAACATGGCCTCGGTGCCCGCCAACCAGCGCCCGACCAACATGGTGTTCCAGTCCTACGCGATCTTTCCGCATCTGACCGTGGAAGAGAACGTCGGCTTTGGGCTGCGCAAGGACCCGCGCAGCAAGGACGAAAAGACCCGCGCGGTGGCCGAGGCCCTGGAAATGGTCAACCTGAAGGGCTTTGGCAAACGCGCGGCCCATGCGCTTTCGGGCGGTCAGCGCCAGCGCGTCGCCTTGGCCCGGGCGCTGATCCTGAAGCCGAAGGTGCTGCTGCTGGACGAACCCCTGTCGGCGCTGGACAAGAAGATGCGCGAGCAGATGCAGGTCGAACTGATCCGGCTGCAGCGCCAGGTCGGCATCACCTTCATCCTGGTCACCCATGATCAGGAAGAGGCGCTTGTGATGTCGGACCGCATCGCGGTGATGTTTGACGGCGAGATCGCGCAACTGGACGATCCCGAAACCCTGTACCGCAAGCCCGCCACCCGGCGCGTCGCGGATTTCATCGGCACGATGAACTTTCTGCCGGCCAGCATCCTTTCTGAATCCCCCCAGTCGATCGAGATCGAGGCACCCGGGTTTGGCCGCTTTGCGGTCAGTCCGGACCAGTCGGCCGGGCGCAAGGGCGACGAGCCGACGGCGGTGGGCTTTCGCCCCGAAACCCTGACGATCCTGTTTGACGGCCAGAAAGCCCCGGACCGCGAGGCCGAGGCCACGGTCGAAGAGGTGGTCTATTACGGGGACATGACCTATTACGACATCCGCCTTGACGGGGCGCCGTCGCCGATGCGCCTGTCGATGCGCAATGTGCCCGGTCGCCCGGTTCTGGACATCGGCGCACGCGCCCGGGTGGCGTGGAGTGCGCAGGCTCTGGTCCTGTTTCGGTGAGCTTCGGCCCCCTTCGGGAGCCGAAATGGCTGACCACGGCGCGATTGAACGCCGCGGCCCCGACGGTGTTCTTTCACGCCCGCGACAAGCTGGCCCAGGCGCTTCTGGCCGGGCATTTCCGTCTTCTGGGTGGGCTGGCCGATCACGCCCGCCTGGCGGGGCAGGCGGTCGAGGTCATCACCTTTGATCCCGCGGCGCAGGACCGCGCCATGGGGCAGGGCGGCCATACCCACATCTTCATGGATGACCGCCCGGCCTATGGCCCCAATGCGGTGCATTGCGTGCCGTCCTACCTGCACGGCTTCTGGTTTTTCGACGAGCTCGGCACCCGCAACAACTCGGTCATGCGGCTGGCAAAGTTCGATCCGCGTCCGATGTCGGGCGACTTCGCCCGCGACCAGCACGCCCAGCTGGTCGCCCGCTTTGTCACGGCAAACAGGTCGAAGTTCGATCAGGCCCCGCGCGGCGCCGATCTGGAGCCGGGGTCGGTCTGCCTGTTCGCGCAGGATTTCAAACCGCCACGCCATCACAAACATTACATGACCATGCCCCAAATGATCGAGGCGGCGATTGCGGCCAAGGGTGCGCGGCGCCTGTACATCAAACCCCATCCCGGCCAGACTCTGGAAGAACTGGGGGCCTTGAGCACCTATCACGACCCAAAGGGCGGCGTCGAGATTTCGCAGGCGTCCATCCACGATCTGCTGGCGGTGGCCGATGTCTGCCTGACCCTGACCTCGGCGGTGGGGTTCGAGGCCTTCCTGCACAAGACCCCGGTGGTTCTGGGCGGTCAGACCGACTTCTGGCAGAACGCCGTGACCCTGACCGATCCCACAAGGATGGCCGAAGCGATCGAGGCCGCCATGGCCAAAGACTGGCCCCATGAGAAATTTCTGGTCTGGTATCTGCGGCAGATGTGCGTCGAAGACGCGCTGTGGTGCTTGCCGCGCGTGCTGGAGCGGTTGCATCGCAAGGGGTTTCTGTGGGCCGATCAGGGCAAGGGGTGGTATTAGGGCGGGAAGGTTGGTGAAACAACTGCCTTCCCTTCTGGCCGGGTCAATCTGCGCTGCGACAGGGCGATGCACGACCGCCGGGGGGGCAAACAACCAGAGTTCCCGCGCGGTTTATGGATCAGCAAATCCCCCAGAATTTCTGCTGGTGACATTTCAAAATGCCCGCCCGAGGGGGCGGTCGGGCATTGCCCGGGCGGGCTTCGCCCTTGATTCCCGGGCGAGATGAAACAGATTTGGGTGGAAGAAGTGTTCCCCCCCTCTACCGATCCGGCGGCAGCAACCCCAATCCCCGCAGGTAAATCCCGATGCCCGCCTCCAGCAGGTCTTCGGAGGTGAAGGGCGACTTGGCCCCGTCGCCGCGCATGAACAGTTCCACCACCCCATGGCTGAGCGCCCAGATATGGGCCGAGAACATCGTGGCGGGCGGGCGGCGGTCGGCGGGCATGTGTTGCGACAGGGCCTCGGCGGCGCGTTCCAGAACGCCGCGCGCCTTGGAGGCGACCAGCGCCAGATCGGGATGGGCGTTCAGGTTCAACCCGCTTTCGAACATCGCCATGTAATGCCCGGGATATTTGCGCGCAAAGGCGAGATAGGCGCGGCCTGTCGCCTCGAAAGCGGCAAGGGCGGTGGGCTTGCCGTTGTTATAGGCAAACTCCATCAGGGCGGCAAAAATGTCATAGCCCTGCCGCGCAACCTCGGCGATCAGATCGTCGCGCCCGGCAAAGTGGCGATAGACCGCCGCCGGGGTGACGCCGGCCGCCTTGGCCGCCTCGGACAGGGTAAAGCCGGTCGGCCCCTGATCGGCAATCAGGCTCAGCGCCGCCTCGACCAGGGCCTGGCGCAGGTTTCCGTGGTGGTAACCGGTCTTCACTTGGGCCGAATCTCGGGCCCGCCGCAGATCTTCGCGTCGATCTGGCCGATCTTGTCGCGGTCGCGGCCCTTGTAGTCGGCGGCCAGCAGCACGGTCTGGATGGCGGCAATCCGGGCGCGTTTCTTGTCATCGGCCAGAATCACCGTCCAGGGCGCTGCCTTGGACTGGCTGCGCGTCATCGTCTCGTCGATGGCCTGAGAATAGGCGTCCCACTTGGCCAGACCGTCCACGTCGATCTGGCTAAGCTTCCATTGCTTCAGGGGGTCCTTTTCGCGGTCCAGAAAGCGCTTGAGCTGTTCAGCGCGGTCAACCTCGAGCCAGAGTTTCACGAATGTGATGCCTTCCTCGACGATCATCTTTTCGAACCCGGGCAGTTGGCGAAAGAATTTCTCGCGCTCCTTTGGTTTGCAGAAGCCGAAGACATGTTCGATCATGGCGCGGTTGTACCAGGACCGGTCGAACATGGACACCTCACCGCGCGCGGGAAACCCGTCAACATAGCGCTGAAAGTACCATTGCGCCGCCTCACGCTCGGTTGGTTTGGACAGGGCCACGACCGTGGCGACCCGGGGGTTCAGGTTCTCGCGCATCGCGGCGATTGCCCCGCCCTTGCCCGCCGCGTCGCGCCCTTCGAAGACCACGATCATGCGGCGCCCGGAGGCGCGCAGATCGGCCTGCATCTTGCACAACTCGATCTGCAGGGCCCCCATCCGGGCCTCGTATTCCTTGCCCTTCATTTCTTCGCGGTAGGGATAGGTATTGCTCAGGATGTCGTCGCTGTCGGCATCCGTGATCGCCTTGCGCACCGATTTGGGGGCACCTTCGTTGAAATAGCGGCTGATCGCACCGTCGAATGGCAATTCCATGGGATATTCCTTTTGCACCACTATGGCGATTGATCGGGGTTGCGCAATCCGGCGCGCCGTGCGGCGCGGTCGATCAGCGCAAGAACCTGCGGCAGGCGGGCGTGATGCGGCATGTGGCCAACGCCGGGCAGAATGGTTAGCTGCGCGTCGGGCAGGATCTGCGACAGGGGTGCAGAGTGGATCTTCAGCGGCACGATGGTGTCGGCATCGCCGTGGATCAACTCGACCGGAAGCGTCAGCCCGGCATAGTCCGCCTGCATCGCCACCAGTTCAGCGCGCAGGGCATTGATCTGCGCCGCATTCGCCCGCAGCGAGGCCGCACGGGTGGTCAGCGCGCTGCCGATCTGCGCGACATATCCCTGTGGCACCGGGTCGGGCGCAAAGATCGCAGTAATCGCGGCATCGACATAGGCCTTGGGGGTCCAGGCGGCGGCGATTTCGGGCGCCACCAGGCCAGTGATCGCGGTGGCGTTGATCCGGTACCAGATGTCCAGATCGCCCGGCCAGGGCATCGTCGGCGACGAGATCAGCACCAACCCGGCCGGCCCCCCTTGCAGACCCCATTCCAGCGCCAGACTGCCGCCATAGCTTTGCCCGACGACCAGGGGTGCGACGATGCCCAACTGCGCCGACGCCTCTTTCAGAAGCCGGACCTGCCCGGCAAGGCTGGGGTCGGCAATCGGATCGGAATGGCCCAGACCGGGGCGGTCAAAGGCGGTGACGCGGTAGGTTTTGGCCAAAGCGTCAAACATCCCGAAGTCGAAATCGCGGATGTTGCCGGAAGCGCCGTGGATCAGCACCAGGTCGGGGCCGGTGCCACCTTGCCGGAAATGCAGGCGCGTGCCGTCCACCGTCACAAATCTGCCGGTCGGCGGAAAGTCCCGCAGGGCCGCCGCCGCGCGCGCGTACCCGCGCCACAGCGTGGCCGCGACGCCAAGGCACAGCACCAGAAGAAGGATCACCAGAACCCGTGTCATGACGCCAAGGTAGCCCGGATGCGGCCCCCCGCAAGGTCGGACCGCGTCACGTTCCGATCAACGCCGCGTCAAACGGCGTGCCTTGATAGATCTCGTTGATCCAGTTGCCATAAAGCAGGTGCGCATGGCTGCGCCAGCGGTTGCGCGGCGGCCTTGAGGGGTCGTCGTCGGGGTAGTAATTCATCGGAACGTTGATCGGCGTGCCCGCCGCCACGTCGCGGTCATATTCCTGTTTCAGCGTGTCGCTGTCGTATTCAAGGTGGTTGATGATGTACAGGGCGCGGTGGCAGGGATCGTGGATCAGGCAGGGCCCGGTCTGATCCGAGGTCAGAAGGATGGTCAGACCGGCCGCGTCAAGATCGGCCGCCCGGGTTTCGGTCCAGCGGCTGACCGGCATGACGAATTCATCGGAAAACCCGCGCAGAAACGGTGAGGCCGGGGCCAGATTGCGGTGCGGGGTGCAGCCGAATGCCTTGGCGGGCAGGGCATGTTTGGGCACGCCGTGAAAGTGATAGGCCAGCGCCATGCCGCCCCAACACACGCCAAAGGTGGAAAAGACATGGGTCTGGGTCCAGTCCATCACCCGTTGCAATTCGCCCCAATAAGTCACCTCTTCAAAGGGCAGATGCTCGATCGGTGCGCCAGTGATGATCAGCCCGTCAAACTTTTCCCCCGAGGCTTCGACCTCGGCAAAGGGGCGGTAGAAGGTCTCCATGTGTTCAGAGGCGGTATTTCTGGTCTGATGCTCGGTCATGCGGATCAGCGACAGGTCGATCTGCAGGGGCGTGGCGCCAATCAGGCGGGCAAACTGGGTCTCGGTCTGAATCTTCTTCGGCATCAGGTTCAAAAGCCCGATCCGCAGGGGGCGGATATCCTGATGCGCCGCCCGGTCCGGCGAGATCACCATGACGCCTTCGTCTCGCAGAACGTCAAAGGCGGGCAGGGTTTCGGGCAGGGTGATGGGCATGATGAACCTGTCTTGTCTTTGAGGGCAGTGCGTCAGGCGCGCTCTTCGCGCCGATCAAGGGCCGTGACGATCAGCGCGTCAAAGGCCGGGGCCGAGGTTACCTTCGCCACCTCTTCGGCGCTGACCGTCACCCCCCAACGCGCCATGGACGCATAGCGCGGCTGCCGACTGTCCAGAAGCCGCGCATAGCCAAAGCGCAGAAAGGCGTCCGGATCGACCGCCTGCCCGGTCTGGCCCTGATGCGCCAGAAATTCGTTCCAGACCCGCAACAAAAAGTCGGGTCGATAGTACATCGGCTTGGGCGCGCGATCAAAGCGGCGGCACAGTTCGGCCTTGTGCGCCTCGGACCCCTTGATCCAGACCACCAGATGATGTGCTGCCACCTCGCGCATGACGCGGTCTTGCGGGTCGTCGGCCTGAACCACCTCGCAGATCGACCCCGAGGTGTCGCAGACGAAATTGGGATAGCCGTAGATGCCCGACGCCCGGTCCATGAACCTTGTGGTGTCCAGCATGGCGCTGACCTCGGCCTGCGCGTGCTGGTCCTGACGGCGCTGATATTCGGCAAAGGCCAGACCGCCCTTGGCCGGATCGCCCGGTTTGCCCAGATAGGTCGACAAGGGCGCCAGATTGTCAAAGGTGATGTTGGAGGCGATGTAGACCGAGTCCGACAACAGCAACTCGCGCAGCAAGGGCACCTTCATCGCCTCGCGCTTGAAATTGTCGGCGATGAATTCGTTCATGTAGCGCGTGCCGAT
>JANMJC010000408.1:0-6735 GCA_031371185.1 Paracoccaceae bacterium
GATCTGCAAGATTGGAAATGGCGCTGGAATCCGGCGTCCTGACGCTGCCCATCACCGGGCAGATATCGGTTTATCATCCGGTCGCGGGCGATGACCTGACGGCCCTGCCGGCGGACCGCGTTCGCATCGTCACGCCGATGAAGCCCGATCACGCGGCCTTTGCGGCGCGCGGCTTTGCCATGGGGGGCGAGGGGCCGGACGGGGTGGCCGTGGTCTGCCTGCCGCGCGCCAAGCCTCTGGCCTACGCGCTGTTGCACCGGGCGATGGCCGCGATGAAACCCGGGGGCGTTCTGGTGGTGGATGGCCAGAAGCTGGAGGGGGTCGAAGCGGTTCTGAAAGACCTGAAAACCTTGGGCCTGCGTATGGGCGAGGTGCTGTCGAAGGCGCATGGCAAGCTGGTTGTTCTGGAAAAGGCGGAATTGCCCGCCGCCTGGGCCGACCAGGAGGCGCAGGTCGATGCCGGACCGATGGGCAGTTTCGTCACCCGTCCCGGGGTGTTTTCGGCCGACGGGCCGGATCGTGGGTCGCTTTTGCTGGCCCAGGCGCTGCCGGCCAAGATGCCCTCGCATGTCGCGGACTTCGGTGCGGGATGGGGGTTCCTGTCCCGGGCGGTTCTGGCGCGCGACGGGGTCAGAACTCTGGACCTGATCGAGGCCGATGCGCGGGCGCTGGATTGCGCGCGCAAGAATGTGCCCGATCCGCGGGCGCGCTTTCTGTGGGAAGATGCGACCACCTACAAGCCGCCGAAAAACTGGAGCGGGGTGGTGATGAACCCGCCGTTCCATGTGACGCGGGTGGCGGAGCCGGGCATCGGAATGACTTTTGTCCGCGCGGCGCATCGCGGTCTGACGCCGGACGGGGTCTTGTGGATGGTGGCCAACCGCCACTTGCCCTATGCGCCCCTCTTGGCCGAACTGTTCCACAAGGTCGAAGACATCGGCGGTGATGGCGCGTTCCGGGTGGTTCGGGCCGAGGGGCCAAAGCGGCCAGAGGGACCAAGACGCGCCGCGCGCTGAGAAAAGTTTTTCGAAAACTTTTGCAAATCTTTTCGAAAAGATTTGTCCTCTGTCGGCATTGGCCTATCTTTCCGGTCTGTCAAGTCGGAGGGACCAAATGCGCCTGACTGTCCTGATCCCCGTGCTTTTCGCGGCGTTCCCCGCGCAGGCACAGCAAGACCCCATTCAATCCACCATCACCTCGCAGATCGAGGCGCTGCAGGCCGATGATTTCGCCACGGCCTTCACCTTTGCCTCGCCCACCATTCAAGGCCTGTTCGGCACGCCCGAAAACTTCGGCATGATGGTGCAGCAAGGCTATCCGATGGTCTATCGCCCCGCTGAGGTGCAAATGCTGGACCAGCGCGAGATTTCGGGCGCCCTGTATCAGCGCGTCCTCATCCGTGACGCCAACGGGCGGGGATTTGTGCTGGAATATCAGATGATTGAAACCCCTGAAGGGTGGAAGATCAATGGCGTGGACATGGCCCAACAACCCGATGTCGGCGCCTGATTCGTTGCGCTTTCTGCCGCCCTTGCGCGCGGAGGGTAAAGCCGAAGTTAAACCCGCCTTGCCTAGGACGTAGGGCCTGAGCGGGTGCATGGATCTGTCCTTGTCCCGCCTACCTTACAACCAACGCGGGGCGTGGCGCATGAACAAGGCAATCACCGAAGGGCTGGCTTTGATGCCACCCAAGTTTTCCGATGGGCTGAACCTGTGGTCGCGCGAAGACGGTCTGACGGGACAGGGGTCTTACCTGGGCCAGTCGAACGCGGCCTTCGTGCCCAATGATCAGGACTTTGGCGGCTGCATGGAACTGCAAAAGACCGCCACCACGCAAAAGCTGCGCTGCTTCCAGAACATTCCGTTTCAACCGGGCCTGTATCTGCGGGTGACGGCGCGGGTCAAGGCAATCTCGGGCACCTTGCCCACGGTGCGCATTGCGGGGTGGGCGGAAAATGTCAGCGGCGGCAATGTGACTGCGGCCGACCAGATCGGCCCCAACGTGACGCTGACGACCTATGGCGAGGTGGTCACGGTGACCGCGATCATCGGGTCGGGCAACCGCATGGGCGTCGACATGATCTGGGGGATCGCGCCGGTTCTTGGCCATTACGGGCTGGATCTGACCGGTGGAAATGGCGGCGTGGTGCGCATTGACGACATCCAGATCGAAGATGTCTCGTCGGTGTTTCACTCCGAGATGTTCGATTGGGTCGATGTGCGCGACTACGGCGCCATCGGCAACGGGGTGAACGATGACAAGGCGGCTTTTGACGCCGCCGACACTGCCGCCGCGGGCAAGCGGGTGATCGTGCCGCCGGGCACCTATTTCATCGGGTCGAACCTGACGCTGGACAACCCGGTGCAGTTCGAGGGCACTCTCGTGATGGCCACGGCCACAAGGCTTGCCCTGACCCGCAACTACGACCTTGCGACCTATTCCGCTGCGATGGGCTCGGAACTGGCCGGGTTCAAGAAGGCGCTTCAGGCCCTGTTCTACTTTACCGATCACGTCGAGTTGAGCCTGAGCGGTCGCCGCGTCGAACTGACCGAGCCGATCGACGTGGCCGCCCTGTCGGGCCTGACCACCTTTGCGCAGCGGCGACTGGTGACCAATGGTCAACTGGTGGCGCTTGCCGGGTCGGCGTGGAACACCACCACGGTCACCTCGGTCGGCACCTACAACACCGGTACCGCGTCACGGCTAAGCGGAGTGGCCAATGTGGCGGCCATCCCGATCGGGTCGCGGGTAACCGGCACCGGCGTGGGGCGCGAGGTTTATGTGCGGGCCAAAAACGTCGGCGCCGGCACGGTGGAACTGTCGGCCCCGCTGTGGGGCGGCAGCGGCACGCGCACCTACACCTTCACCCGCAACCGCTACATGCTTGATTTCTCGGGGTTCGACGAGTTCTCGAAATTCGAGATCAAGAACATCGAGTTCATTTGCGACAACCTTGCAAGCTGCATCATGCTGGCCCAGACCGGGCAGCGCTTTGTGTTTCAGAACAACGTGATCAATCGGCCGAAGGATCGCGGCATCACCTCGATCAACACCGGCTGTCAGGATCTTCACATCCTGGATTGCGAATTCCTGTCGGCAGAAATGGAGGTGGAAGTTCCCGACCGCACCACGATCCTGTTCAACATCAACGCAAATGATTGCAAGATCCGCTCCAACCGCGCCGTCCGCTTCGCCACCACCTGCATCGTCGGCGGGGCGGGGCACATGTTTGTCGGCAACCACTTCTTTCAGGGCGACGGAACCGAACTGGGTGTGCGCCGCGCCGGGATCGTGCTGACCGAGCCGAACCTGAAAACCTTCATCACCGGCAATTACATCGACAACTGCTTTATCGAATGGTCGAACGAGCATGACAACGCGCCGGACTTTTCGAACGAATTCACCTTCGGCGGCCTGACCATCACCGGAAACGTCTTTACGGTTCAGGGAGTTGTGCCCAGCTTTCGCTGGCTCATGTTCACGCCGCGCGGGTCGGGTCATTCGATTCAGGGGCTTAGCGTGATCGGCAATGTCTTTCGCACCATCTCGGCCACCATCGACCGGATCGAAGCGGTGGACACCACCCACGCCGTGCCGGTCTATACCAGCTTCAAGAACGTGACTTTCGAGGCCAACAGCTTTAACGGGGTCACGCAGGAAACCGCCAGCCCGATCATGATCGAGCACGACCAGAACACGGCGGCCGACACCTGGGTGGTCGATTCCGGCACCTATCTGCCCTTCGGGTCACGGGCGCGGAATGTGGAAAGCATCACCTTCGAAGGCGCGGTCAAGAACACCGCGAATGCCACGCAATTCGTGATGCCCTTCACCGTGAACGAACAGGGGCCCAACGGCGCCCAGGCCCATTTGAAGTTTCCGGCCCCCGTTACTGGAAAGGCCTGGGTCACGGTTCGCTGCGACAACCCGGTCTAGGGGCGCAAATCCGCGGGGGTCAGCCGGAAGGCCTTGCCGAAACCCGCGTTCAGAAGGGCGGTCCGCGGCAGCAGGCGGACAAAAGCGAAATCGGCGAAATCAACGTAAAGGGCCGCCTTCGGGTGGCCCTTCAGCCAATGGAACCGCAGGGCAGGGCGGTCGGGGTCGTCTGCGGCCACAAACTGCGCCCGGGCCCGGATCATCAGGCGCGGGTGGGTCAGGGGATCGCCCTTGTCACCCACCTCACCGACCATCAGGGCGCAGTCGGGACTGGCGCGCAGGGCCCCGAAGTGTTCGGAAAGCGCCGAGATCAGCGTGACCGGCCCGCCGGACGGATCAAGGCCAAGCGCGATGCGGCTGATGCCGGGGAGGGCGGTTTGCGGGTCGGTCCAGGCCAGGGCCGCATGGGGCAGCCGCAGCAGCCCCTGCGCCCGCGCGCGGGCGGCGTCGTCAGGAACGGAAACCGGGTCGGCGCGTTTCATCACAAGGCCCCCCCGGGGCCGGACAGGTTGCGGGTGTCAGCGTGTGGTCGTTCCATGTCCCCATCCCAAACCGCAGAGCGGCCCCCTTTTCGGCATCGGACCCTGAGCATGACGCATCCTGCCGCCCCGGCCAAGCCCGACCGGACGCCCAACTGGAAGACCGAGTTCACGCCGAAACTCGTCACCGTCTGGCGCGAGGGGTACCGGCTGTCCGATCTGCGCGCCGATGTGCTGGCCGGGCTGACCGTGGCCATCGTGGCCCTGCCCCTGTCAATGGCCATCGCCATCGCCTCGGGTGTGGGGCCAGAGCGCGGGCTGTTCACCGCCATCATCGGCGGGTTTCTGGTGTCCTTGCTGGGCGGGTCGCGGTTTCAGGTCGGCGGCCCGGCCGGGGCCTTCATCGTGCTGATCTCAAGCTGCGTGGCACAGCTTGGGCTTGACGGGCTGATCCTGGCCACGTTCCTGTCCGGGGCGATGCTGGTGGCGCTGGCGTTGCTGCGCGCGGGCAGCTATGTGCGTTTCATCCCCTATCCGGTGACACTTGGCTTTACCGCCGGGATCGCGGTGATCATCTTTGCCAGCCAGATCAAGGACCTGTTCGGTCTTGACCTGACCGGGGCCGAGCCTGCGGCCATCCTGCCAAAGCTCGCGACCCTGTGGGCCGCGCGCGGCACCGTGTCATCGCAGGCGGTGGCGGTTGCGGCGCTGACCATCGCGCTGATCGTCGGGATCAAGCGCATCCTGCCAGCATGGCCCAACCTGTTGATCGCCGTCGCTGCCGGAGCAGTGGCCGCCGCGCTGCTGCATCTGCCGATCGAAACCGTCCACAGCCGGTTTGGCGACCTGCCCCGCATCCTGCCGGCGCCCGCCTTGCCGGACCTGTCGCTGGCCGCCTTGCAGGCCGCCTTGCCCTGGGCGGCGAGTTTTACCTTGCTGGGGGCCATCGAATCGCTGTTGTCGGCGGTGGTTGCCGACGGCATGTCAGGAGCGCGCCACCGGCCCAATGCGGAATTGCTGGCGCAGGGCGTGGCCAACATGGGATCGGCGCTGTTTGGCGGCTTTTGCGTGACCGGCACCATCGCGCGGACCGCGACCAATGTGCGCGCGGGCTCTCATGGGCCGGTGTCCGGCATGCTGCACGCCCTGTTCGTGCTGGCCTTCATGGCCCTTGCCGCCCCCTTGGCGGGCTATATCCCGCTGGCTTCGCTGGCCGGAGTCTTGGCGGTCGTGGCGTGGAACATGGCCGAGAAGGCCGCGATCTGGGCCCTGCTGCGCCATTCGCGGGCCGATGCGGTGGTATTGGTGACAACCCTGTCGCTGGTGGTGTTCCGCGATCTGACCGAAGGCATCGTCGCCGGTTTCGGCCTTGGGGCTCTGGTGTTCATCGCACGCATGTCCGACGGTTCCCGTATCTGGTCCCCCGAGGCGCTGCCAGCCGATCTGCCGCCCGATGTCGTGGTCTATCACCTGCATGGCCCCTATTTCTTTGGGGCCGCCGCGCGGTTGGGCGGCGCGCTGGAAGCGTTCGCCGATCAGCGCAAGACGCTGGTGCTGGATCTGTCGCAGGTGCCCTATGTCGACAGCAGCGGGGCTCATTCGCTGGCCGGCATGGCCCGCAAACTGACGCGGCGCAGCGGCCGTCTGGTGATCCTTGGCGCGGGCCCCGAAGTGCGCCTGTCCCTGGTGTCTGCCGGGCTGGAACCGCCGCTCGTCACCTTTGTCGACGCTCTGGAGGGTCTGCCGCAGGGACGCGCGGACGCTGCACCGTGATACGCCCCGAATCATCTTGGTGAACCGGACGCCCTTGCGACCTGTCGCAGGTCGGTCCGGGCGGCCGGGCGCGCGATATATTATGCCCCCTTGGACAGGGAATTTGCCCCCCGACAGGGGCCGCGGCATTTTGCGGTCAAATCATTGTGACTTTCCAGAGCTTGACTGACTTGACCGAAAAACTGTCAATTTATTTACAAAAAAAGTGAGCCAACAAAAATAGTTACCAATATATTTACTATCAGTCTATGATAGCGCGCAGGGACAGGTCTGCAACCTCGCAGGGCTGGACTGGTGGCCTTTGCGGGCCGCTTGGCAAAGGGAGCAGGCAGATGGCAGACCAGACCTCGGCAACCGGTGTTTTCAGCGCATCCAAAGAGTTCGTTGCGGCAGCGCATGTGAACGCAGATGCCTATGCCAGGATGTATGCCGCCTCTGTTGCCGATCCCGACACCTTCTGGCGCAAGCACGGCCACCGGCTTGACTGGATCCGCGACTACAAGACCGTCAAGAACACCACCTTCGAAAAGGGCTCGGTTTCGATCA
>JANMJC010000412.1:0-5125 GCA_031371185.1 Paracoccaceae bacterium
GGGGTGATCGGGGCGGGCATGATGGGCGCCGGGATCGCCTATGTCGCGGCGAACGCCGGGATTTCCGTGGTTCTGATCGACAGCACGGATGAGGCGGCGGCGCGGGGCTGGGCGCATTCCGAGGCGCTTTTGGACAAGGGCATCAAGCGCGGTCGCGTGACGGCCGAGAAAAAGGCCGACGTGCTGGGCCGGATCATTGCCACCACCGATTACGCGGCACTTGCGGGCTGTGATCTGATCGTCGAAGCGGTGTTTGAAGACCCAAAGGTCAAGGCCGGGGTCACCGCCAAATGCGACGCCGCCACCGGGGCCGACACGATCTTTGCCACCAACACCTCGACCCTGCCGATCTCGGATCTGGCCAGGGCCAGCATCCGGGCCGAGCAATTCATCGGCATCCATTTCTTCAGCCCGGTCGACAAGATGAACCTGGTCGAGATCATCCGGGGCAAACAGACGGGCGAGCGCGCCGTGGCCAAGGCGCTGGATTTCGTCCGGCAAATCCGCAAGACGCCCATCGTGGTGAACGACGCGCGGTTCTTTTACGCCAACCGCTGCATCATCCCCTACATCAACGAAGGCATCCGCATGGTGGCCGAGGGGGTGAACCCGGTTCTGGTGGAAAACGCGGCCAGACTGGTGGGCATGCCCCTGGGGCCGCTGCAACTGGTCGACGAAACCTCGATCGACCTGGGGGTCAAGATCGCCCGCGCGACCAGGGCGGCAATGGGCGATGCCTATCCCGATGGCGCGGTGGACGAGGTGCTGTTCTGGATGGCCGATCAGGGCCGGATGGGCAAAAAGGCCAATGCCGGGTTCTACGCCTATTCCGACAAGGCCGAACGGCTGGCGCTTTGGGACGGGCTGGCGGCGAAATTCCCCGCAGCGCCGCTGCAACCCGACCTTGAAACCGTGCAGAACCGCCTGCTCATGGCACAGGTGCTGGAGGCGGTGCGCGCGTTGGAGGACGGCGTTCTGACCGACATCCGCGAAGGCGATGTGGGGGCCATTCTGGGCTGGGGCTTTGCGCCCTGGTCGGGCGGGCCCTTTGGCTGGCTGGACATCATCGGGGCGGCCCGGGCGGTCGCGATCTGCGACGCGCTGGTCGATAGCTGCGGCACCCGGTTTGCAGCGCCCAGACTGCTGCGCGAGATGGCGGCTTCGGGGCGGACCTTCTATCCCGGCGTCACGGCGCAGGCCGCCTAACCGTCAAAGCGGTAACCAAAGCGCGCGATATCCTCGGCGCAGTCCTCGGCCAGCAATTCCGCACTGGCCGGGGTGTAATGCCTGCGAAAATCCGCCTCCCGCTCTGAGGGATTGACGCGCGCGAGGGGGCCAGGGCGAAAGCCCAGATGGGCCTCCAGAGGGGCAAGATCCGTGTCAAGATGTTCCAGACGAAGGAAGGCCGAGACCCGCAGCGCCCCCGACCCGTCGCGAAGATAGGCGCTGGCGGGCCAGAGGCGAAAGGCGGTCCGGGTCTGGGGATGGGCCAGAAATCCCGCGAAATCGTGGGTTTTCGCCAACCCGACGGCAGGATGGGCAAAGGCCTGCATCCGCAGCCAGTGGTAATAACTGACCGCCCGGTCCCAGGGGTTGCGCACCAGGGTGAAGGTGAAGAATTCCGCCGTCTCTTGCGCCGTCACCAGACCCTGAATGTCGGACAGGGTGGAATGTTTCCACAGACGCCCGGCGGATTTCACCCCATGCAGGCGCCCTTTTCGGGCCCGCGCCTTGGGCGTGTCGCCGATCAGGATGTCGTCCTTCATCGCCCGCGCCTCCAGCGCCAACGTCAGCGCGGTACCGCCGGTCTTGGGGATATGGACAAAGATATAGCGCCGCCCGCGCGAGATGATCATGGCGTGACCTGCCAGAGCGGGCCGCCCGCGGGGGCTTCGAGCCCCGCTTGGCCGGCATTGCCATGGACCGATTGCCACGGCGCGAAGATCCTCCGATCGCGGACATCAGGCGACAAGGAAGCCTCCGGCGGGGCTATTTGGATCAACGGGGAAGCACCTTCATCTTGATCCAAATATCCCCGCCGGAGGCATCCCGGACCGAGCACGGGCGCAGGCATCGGCATGGTTCAGACCCCGTTGGGCAGCGGGCGGCCTTCGTCCCAGGCGATCAGATTGGCGAGGGCCATCATGCCCATGGCCTCGCGCACTTCAAGCGCCGCCGTGCCCAGATGGGGCAGAAGGGTGACGTTTTCCATCGTCAGAAATTCAGGCGGCACCCGGGGTTCGAATTCGTAGACATCCAGGCCGGCCCCCGCGATCTGACCGCGTTGCAGGGCGGCAATCAAGGCCGGCTCGTCCACCACATCGCCACGCGAGATGTTGATGAAAATCGCCTGCGGGCGCATCCGCTCAAAGGCGGAAGCGTTCAGCAGGTGATAGGTTTCCTTTGATCCGGGCACGGCCACAACCACGATGTCGGCCTGCAGGGCCTGCTCGAAAGACACCTGCCGCGCGGGCAGTCCGAGGTCGGTGACGGCAGAGCGGTTGTGGAACTCTACCTGCATCGCAAAGCCGAAATGGCAGCGGCGAGCGATCGCCTTGCCGATGCGACCCATGCCGATGATGCCGACGGTGCGGCCGGTCACATGCATGCCCAGCATCTGAACCGGGCCCCAGCCCGACCACGCGCCCCGCCGCAGGATCCGCTCGCCTTCGCCCGCGCGCCGGGCGGTCATCAGGATCAGGGTCAGGGCGATGTCGGCGGTTGCATCGGTGACCGCGCCGGGGGTGTTTGTCACCGCGATCCCCTGCGCCCGGGCAGCGACGGCGTCGATATGATTATAACCCACCCCGAAATTGGCCAGAATCCGGGTGCGCGGGCCGGGGACATCGGCAAAGACCTCGGGCTGAAAGCGGTCGCCAAGGGTCGGCAGAACGGCGTCAAAGTCGCGGAGCGCGGCGCGCAGTTCGTCGGGCGAAAGGACGTCGGTGCGGTCGCGCAGGGTCACATCGAACCGGGCGCGGGCGGCGTCAAGCACGCGGTCGGGCAGGCGTCGGGTGATCAGAAGCTTTTTCAAAACAATCGCCCTCCCAAGGGAACTTCGTGGCAGGGGCCGATCAGCACGACCTCGCCCTGTGCATCAGGCACGCCCAGCACCAGAACCTCGGACAGGACCTTGCCGATCTGGCGCGGGGGGAAGTTGACCACGGCCAGAACCTGACGGCCCACCAGATCGTCCGGGAAATAGTGACGGGTGATCTGGGCGGACGACTTTTTCACCCCCAGATCGCCGCCGAAATCGACCCACAGCTTGATGGCGGGTTTGCGGGCCTCGGGGAAGGGTTCGGCGCGCGTGATGCGCCCGACGCGGATGTCGACGGCCGCGAAGGCGTCGTAGGTGATGGTCATTGCGACAATTCCTTTCCGCGCGCGGCGGCGGCGGCCACGGCGCGGTCCATCAAGGGTTGCAGCCCGGTCGCGGGATCCATCAGATGGGCAAGCGCCGCCGCCGTCGTGCCGCCCGGCGAGGTGACGTTGAGGCGCAATTGGGCCGCCGTGTCGGACGCGCGGTGCGCCAACTCGCCGGCGCCGCAGACCGTGGCGCGGGCAAGCCGCATGGCCACGTCGGGCGACAGGCCCTGGGTCTCTCCCGCGCGGGCCATCGCCTCGATCAGGTGAAAGACATAGGCAGGACCCGAGCCCGAGACGGCGGTGACGGCGTCGATCTGCGCCTCGGACTCCAGGCGCACGACCTGGCCCACCGCCTGCATCAGGGCCTCGGCCAGGGCCAGATCGGCGACACCGGCCCGGGCATTGCCGATGATCCCGGTGATGCCGCGCCCCACCATGGCGGGGGTGTTGGGCATGGTGCGCACGATGGGGGTGCGGGGGCCGAAAACCTGCTCAAAGGTGGCAATCGAGGTGCCGGCGGCGATCGAGACCACCAGCGTCCTGCCATTGCCCAGAGCCTGAAGGCTGGGCAGGGCCGCTCCCATCATCTGCGGCTTGACCGCCAGAAGCGCCACGGCGGGCGATGCCGGGATCCCCTGATTGACATGCACACCGCTGGCCTTCAGCCAATCGGTGGGATGGGGTTCCAGCACCCAGACGCTGGCGGGCGGCAACCCGGCGTCCAGCCAGCCCGCCAGAAGCGCCGTGCCCATCTTGCCGCATCCCAAAAGCACCAGCCCTTCCCGAGCCACCCGTTCCAACGCCATTCCCGCCTCCTGCATCCGCGGGCAGGTTAGGCGGGGCTTGGCGCGGCTTCAATGGCGATTTGGGGGCGATCTGGGGTGATTTGGGACGCTTCAGGCGCGCCCGTAGGCCTCGGCAATGGCGACATGCATGGCCTCGGCCGGGGTCTTGTTGCCCCAGGACACCATCTGAAACGCCGGGTAGAAGCGCTCCGAGGCCAGAACCGCCGAGGAAATCAGCCGGTCGATCTGTTCGGGGCCCGCCAGTTGCCCGCCCGCAAGGCACAGGCCATAGCGCCAGACCATCAGCTTTTGCTCTTCCCAATAGGTGAAGGCCCCGGTCCAGACCATGTCGTTGCAGCGGTTCAGCACGTCATAAAGATCGGCGCGCCGCCCGGTCGGGGGTTCCATTTCGAAGGTGCAGATCAGGCGCAGAGTTTCGTCCTGCGGCGACCAGGCCAGCGTCAGCGAATAGGTGCGCCATTGGCCTTCGACCGCCATGGCGATCTGGTCTTCAGTGACGCGGTCAAATTCCCAGGCGTGTTCGTTGGCCAGAGTCTCGACGATGTTGATCGGATGCAGGTCGTCCCCGTCAAGGAAATCTTCCGAAAGCGACATAGGCCAACCTCACAATAAAGCCGGTGACTGGCAGGTCGCCACTATCGGCTGGGGCGGCGGGCAACAGAGGGTGGAACCCGCACTGCTTCTTACTAGATATGGTGTGCCCAAAGCGAAAGCCTGTAAAGGGAATTCTGAGGAAAACTTCTGTGGACAAGTGGAGATGTGTGTGGCTCGCCACCTGAGTTGGCAGAGAATGACAGCAGAGTTGGCAGCAATGACGTTTTCGAATCCGGATGTTGTCGCATTCGTTAGGGTCATTTACTTCAACTGTGCTAGAATCCGAGAGTGGGTTTGCCGGACGACCTTGGAGACCAAGTTAGGTAGCCGGGTCAAACGACGGTCGCGCGGAGGAT
>JANMJC010000470.1:0-21624 GCA_031371185.1 Paracoccaceae bacterium
AAGCGTTGCAGGCTGCCGCTGTGGTTGCAGGAGTGGCCCTGACTGGGCAAAGTGCCGTGGCGGAAGCCCGCCATGGCATAGCTATGTATGGCGACCCGGCCCTACCACCGGATTTTGTGTCCTTGCCCTATGCCAACCCCGATGCCCCCAAGGGGGGGCGAATCATCTTCGGAGAGGCTGGCGGCTTTGATTCGATGAACCCCTACATCGAAAAGGGCCGGGCCCCGGCCGGGGTTTCTTTGCTGACAGTTGAAACACTTCTGGGGCGTTCTTACGACGAGGCCTTCTCGCTTTACGGGGTTTTGGCCGAATCGGTCGATACCGACGCCGAGCGCAGCTATGTCGAGTTCACCCTGCGCCCCGAGGCGAAGTTTTCGGACGGCGCGCCGGTCACGGTTGAGGATGTGCTGTGGTCGATGGAAACCCTGGGCACCATCGGCAGCCCGCGCTATGCCGCCGCCTGGAAAAAGATCGCCACCGCGACGCAGACCGGCGAGCGGTCGGTCCGCTTTACCTTCAACGTGGTGGACCGCGAATTGCCGCTGATCCTGGGCCTGCGCCCGATCCTGCAAAAGGCGCAGTGGGAGGGCAAGGATTTTACCGCCACCTCGTTCGAAGCGCCGATCGGATCGGGTCCCTATGTGGTCGACAGCTTTGATCCCGGCACCAAGGTCACCTTCAGGAAAGATCCCGACTGGTGGGGCGCGGATTTGAACTTTTACCGTGGCATGCACAACTTCGATGAAGTGCGCTATGACTATTATGGCGACGGCTCGGTGGTCTTCGAGGCTTTCAAGGCCGGCGAGTTTTCCACCTACCGCGAGGCCAATCCCGCCAAATGGGCGACGAATTATGACTTCCCGCGCATGGTTTCCGGCGATGTCGTGAAGTCCGAGATCCCGCATCAACGGCCCTCGGGCATCGAAGGATTCGTGATGAACACCCGGCGACCGATGTTTGCCGACTGGAAGGTGCGGCAAGCACTGATCGAGGCGTTCAACGCCGAATTCATCAATCAGACCTTGAACGGCGGGGTGAACCCGCGGATTGCCAGCTATTACGCGAATTCGGATCTTGGGGCGCCTCCCGGCACCCCGGCAGAGGGGCGCGTGGCCGAACTTCTGGCCCCCTTCAAGGACAGCCTTCTGCCCGGCGCGCTGGAGGGCTATGCCTTGCCGGTGGCGGACGGGTCCGAGACCAACCGCGCCGGTCTGCGCCGTGCCACGGCACTTCTGGAAGAGGCGGGCTGGACGCTGAAAGACGGCGCCTTGGTGAATGCGGCGGGCGAACCCTTTGCCTTTGAAATCCTGTTGCAACAGGGGCAGGACGACGCCACCGCCATCGCCAACATCTACACCGAGGCGCTGAAACCTTTGGGCATTTCGGTGAAGACCACGGTGATTGATCAGGCCCAGATGAAGGACCGCACGACCAATTACGATTTCGACATGACCTATTACATCCGCTCCCTGTCCCTGAGCCCTGGCAACGAGCAGACCCTGTACTGGGGCGCGGGCGGGGTCACTGAGCCGGGCACGCGCAACTGGATGGGCATGAACGCACCTGCCGCCGAAGCGATGATCGCGGCCATGCTGTCCTCCAAGGACCGCACCGAGTTTGTGGCCGCGACGCAGGCGCTGGACCGGGTGCTGATTTCGGGGCGCTATGTCATTCCGTTCTGGTACAGCCAAGTCTCGCGCATGGCCCATGTCAAAGAGCTGCACTACCCTGCAAAGCTGCCGATCTACGGCGACTGGCTGGGATTCCAGCCCGAAGTCTGGTGGTATCAGGAGTAGGCGATGCGCAAATTCTTGGTGATCCTGGCCCTGGCCCTGTCGGGGTGCAATACCGTGGCGGGCATCGGGCAGGATATCTCGGGCGGGGCGGAAACCGTCGGCGGATGGATCGGCGCGGGCGGGTAAGCGCGGGTATTCCTGCGCGGACTTGAAGTTCCGGCAGGGGCGCGCAACCCGGTCACAACCGCGGCCCTTGGGCCCGAAAGGGCCCGTGTTGAAGACTGACGGGGCAGCGCTTTTCCTGATGCGCGCGCCCCCGGCACCGCGCGCACAGGAACGGTGGCCGCTGGCCCCGGCCCCGTGCGCGACCGGTGCCGCATGCCCGCGCCACCTCCCTGACGGCGGTTCCATGGCGGTCACACCGCGCGTCGCGGCCACCGGCACCTTCCGCGCGCCTCTTGACGCCCTGACCGTTTGGGCGCATTGCGCGGGCCTGCCTGCGACCGATGGCTGCAAGGGAAAGTTTCACCCCGCAGCAGCCTTGCCGCGCCGCCTGGCAGGCGCGTCCGCCCAAGCCCCGAGACCTGACCATGATCCGCCTTGACATCTTTTCCGACCCCGTCTGCCCCTGGTGCCTGATCGGAAAGGCCAATCTGGACCGGGCGCTTGAAGGGGCGGCCAACCATCCTTTTGCAATCCAGTGGCATCCGTTCCAGTTGAACCCCGACATGCCCGCCGACGGCGTCGACAAGACCGAATATCTGACCGCGCGTTTTGGCGGGGCCGACAAGCTGTCCGCGATCAACGCCCGGCTGCGCGACGTCGACCGGGTCGCCGGGGTCGACCTGGACCCTGACGCCCCCAGACGCATTCCCAACACGCTGGACGCGCATCGGCTGATCCACTGGGCGGGCCTTGAGGGGCGGCAGACGCTGGTGGTCTCGGCCCTGTTCCGCGCCTATTGGAAAGAGGGGCGCGACATCGGCAATGCCGGGGTTCTGGCCGATGTCGCCGCCGGGGTCGGCATGGACCGCGCGGTGACGGCGCGGCTTTTGGCCAGCGACGCCGATGCCGACGACATCGCCGCCCGCGCGGACGACGCGCGCCGCAAGGGCGTGTCGGCGGTGCCGACCTTTCTGATCGCCCAGCAATATGTGGTCTCCGGCGCGCAGCCGCCCGAGGTCTGGGCAGGCATCATCGCCGAGATGACAAAGCCAGAGGCCCCCTGAAATGAGCGATATTCCCCGCCTGCCCCAACGCGAATTCGTCGCCCTGATCGCGGTCATGTTCGCCACCGTGGCGCTGTCGATCGACGCGATGTTGCCCGCCCTGCCCCAGATTGCCCGGACCCTGACGCCAGAGGACCCCAACCGCGCGCAACTGGTGATCACCGCCTTTGTCTTTGGCATGGGGCTGGGCACCCTGTTCACCGGGCCCCTTTCCGACAGTCATGGCCGCAAGATCGTGGTGCAGGCGGGGTTGGTTCTTTATGCCCTGGGCGCAATCCTGTGCTATTTCGCGCAAAGCCTTGAGGTGTTGCTGTTGGCCCGCGTGCTGCAAGGCATCGGTGTGGCCGCGCCGCGCACCGTCAGCCTTGCCATCGTGCGCGACCTTTATGCCGGGCGTGACATGGCGCGGATCGTGTCCTTTGCCATGATGATCTTTACCGTGGTGCCGGCCGTGGCACCGCTGATGGGGCAGGCCATCATCTGGGCGGCCGACTGGCAGTCGATTTTTCTGGCCTATCTGGTCTTTGCCGCGCTCTGCGCGCTGTGGTTCGGGCTGCGCCAGCCCGAAACCCTGCCCTCCGCTTCCCGCCGCCCCTTGTCGGTCGGCAACCTGATCTCTGCCACGCGCGAGTTGTTTGCCCATTCCAGCGTGACCGTGTCGATCCTGGTCCAGACCCTGACCCTGGGGATGCTGTTTGCCACGCTGTCGTCGATGCAAGGCATCTTCGCCCAGCAATTCGGACGGACCGACAGCTTTCCGGTCTGGTTCGCCGTCATCGCGCTGGTGTCGATGGCGGGGTCGCTGATCAACGCCCGCGTGGTGATGCGGTTGGGCATGCGCCGCGTCACCTTGCGGACCTACAAGGCGATGTTCGCGCTGTCGCTCTTGCTGCTTGGCCTTTTCGGCCTTGGTCTGATGCCGGACGCCCTGGCCTTTCCCGCCCATCTGGTGTTTTCCATCGGCCTTTTCATGATGATGGGTCTGACCATGGGTAATCTGAACGCCCTCGCGATGGAGCCTTTGGGCCATATCGCCGGGCTCGCCTCATCGGTGATGTCGTCGATTGCCACCGTGGGATCGGTGCTTTTGGCGATACCGATCGGGCTGATGTTTGACGGCACCAACACGCCCCTGTTGCTGGGGGTGTCGGTGTTCTGCGGGCTGGCGGTTCTTCTGGTGCGCTTTGGACTGCTCGACGCCCGCAAACCCGCGCGGGCCTAGGGTTTGGCCGCCCCCGTCTTGGTCGCCCCCGTCTTGGTCGCCTCCACCTTGGTCGCCCCGTCCTTGGCCTTGCCCAGCTTGACCTTTTCGGCCAGATCGCGCGCGATGTTGAAGGCCCCCTTGATGCGGTCGGCCTCTGACTTCATCTCGCCCTGCAACACGATCTTGTTGCCCTGAACCTTGGCCGCAGCCCCCTGTTCGCGCAGGAATTCCACCAGACCTGCGGGATAAGCGAACTTGTCGTTGTGAAACTGCACCGTCGCCCCTTTGGGCCCCGCGTCCAGTCGGCTGACGCCCGCGCGCTTGCACATCGCCTTGATGCGCACGATCAGCATCAGGGTGTTGACCTCGCGTGGCAGGGGTCCGAAACGGTCGATCAACTCGGCGGCAAAGCCTTCCAGCTCGGCCTTGGTGGTCAGCGAGGACAGGCGGCGGTACAGGCCCAGACGGATATCCAGATCGGGGATATAGGTTTCGGGGATCATCACAGGCACGCCCAGATTGATCGTCGGGCTCCAGCCGTCATCGACCTGGGACAACCCCGACAATTCGCCCGACCGGATCCTGGCAATCGTCTCTTCCAGCATCTGCTGGTACAACTCATAGCCGACTTCCTTGATGTGGCCCGACTGTTCCTCGCCCAGAAGATTGCCCGCGCCGCGCAGGTCAAGATCATGGCTGGCCAGGTTGAACCCCGCCCCCAGACTGTCGAGCGAGGCCATCAGTTTCAAGCGCTTCATCGCCTGAGGGGTCAGGGGCGCGCGCGGTTTTGTGGTCAGAAAACAATAGGCCCGCGTCTTGGCACGGCCCACCCGGCCCCGGATCTGGTACAGTTGTGCAAGCCCGAACATGTCGGCGCGGTGCACGATCATCGTGTTCGCGGTCGGAATGTCCAACCCCGATTCCACGATCGAGGTGGCGAGGATCAAATCGGCCTTGCCGTCGTAGAAATCGTTCATCCGCTGGTCCAACTCTCCCGCCGGCATCTGACCGTGCGCCACGATATAGCTGACCTCGGGGACGTGATTGCGCAGGAAATCCTCGATCTCGGGCAGATCCGAAATACGCGGCACCACATAAAAAGACTGCCCTCCCCGGTAATGTTCACGCAACAGCGCCTCGCGCAGGGTGATGCTGTCGAACTCGCTGATATAGGTGCGGATCGCCAGACGGTCGACCGGGGGCGTGGCGATGATCGAAAGGTCGCGCACCCCGGTCAGCGACAGTTGCAAGGTGCGCGGGATCGGCGTGGCGGTCAGGGTCAGCACATGCACCTCGGACCGCATTTCCTTGAGCCGCTCCTTGTGCGTGACGCCGAAATGCTGTTCCTCGTCGATGATCAGAAGTCCGAGGTTCTTGAACCTGATCCCCTTGGCCAAAAGGGCATGGGTGCCGACCACGATATCGACACGGGCCTCGGCAATCATCTCGCGCGTCTGGTTGGCATCCTTGGCGCTGACAAAGCGCGACAGGGGCCGCACCGAAATCGGAAAGCCCCGGAACCGCTCGACAAAGCTGCGATAGTGCTGACGGGCCAGCAGCGTGGTCGGGCAGATCACCGCCACCTGCATCCCCGACAGGGCCGCCACAAAGGCCGCGCGCATCGCGACCTCGGTCTTGCCAAAGCCGACATCGCCCACGACAAGGCGGTCCATCGGGCTGCCCTTTTCCAGATCGGCCACCACATCGGCGATGGCCGACAACTGGTCGTCGGTTTCCTGATAGGGAAAGCGGGCGGCAAAAGCCTCCCAGATCGAATGCGGCGCTTCCAGAACCGGGGCGTGGCGCAGGGCGCGCTCGGCCGCGATGCGCATCAGGCGGTCGGCAATCTCCTTGATGCGGTCCTTCAGCTTGGCCTTCTTGGCCTGCCACGCGCCCCCGCCCAGCCGGTCCAGCAGGCCCTCTTCATGGCCATAGCGGCTGAGAAGTTCGATGTTTTCGACCGGCAGGTACAGCTTGGCGCTTTCAGCATATTCCAGTGCCACGCAGGCATGCGGCGCGCCCAAGGCCGTGATGGTTTCGATGCCCAGATAGCGCCCGACGCCATGTTCGACATGAACCACCAGATCGCCGGGCGTCAGGGTTTCGGCATCGCGCAGGAAATTGTCGGCCTTGCGCTTTTTGCGCGGCTTTCCGACCATGCGGTCGCCCAGAACGTCCTGCTCGGAAATCACCACAAGCCCCGGCGCCGCAAACCCGGCTTCCAGCGGCCAGACCATGAGAAACAGCCTGCCCTTGCCCTCGGGCACCTCGCGGAAATCGCGGATCTCGGCGCCTTGGGTCACGCCGTGTTCCTGCAACAACCCTTTCAGACGTTCGCGCGCGCCGTCGGAAAAGGACGCGATCACCACCTGATTTTCTTGAAGCACTTTACGAAGATGATCCGCCAAAGCTCCAAAAAGGCTGACATTTTCCTGCTGGCGTTCTGGCGCGAAATTGCGCCCCTGTCGCGCGCCCGCGTCCAGAACTCCGGGGCCCGGCGATTGCGGCAAGGGCGACAGTTGCACGACGCGGTGGTCCGACAGGGCCGCCTCCCACGCGGCATCGCTCAGATACAGCAACTCGGGGGCGGCGGGCTTGTACACCTGATCCATCCGGCCGCGCCCCGACATCGCCTCGCGCCGGGCATCGAACTGGTCTTCGATCCCCTCCCACCGCGACAACCGCGATGCGGTCACCTGATCGTCCAGCATCACCGTGGCCTGCGGCAGATAGTCGAACAGCGTTTCCAGCGTCTGGTGGAAGAAGGGCAGCCAATGCTCCATGCCGGCGTGCTTGCGCCCGGCGCTGACAGCTTCGTACAAGGGGTCATCCGAGCCGCCCGCGCCAAATTCCACCCGGTAGTTCTGCCGGAACCGCGAAATCGCGGCGTCGTCGAGGATGATCTCGGACATCGGGGCGAATTCGACACTGGTCAGCCGCTCCAGGGTGCGCTGGCTGATCGGATCAAAGCGGCGCGCGCCGTCAAGCTGGTCGCCAAAGAAATCCAGGCGCACCGGGCCCAGATCGCCGGGCGGATAGATGTCGATGATGCCGCCACGGATCGCGAAATCGCCGGGCTCGGCCACGGTGGACACCGGCGAAAAGCCCATCCGCGCCAGAAATCCCTTCAGCCGGGCCTCGTCCACCCGGTCGCCCACCCGCGCCACGAACGAGGCGGTCTGCATGACGGCGCGGGCGGGCACGCGCTGAGTTGCGGCATTCAGCGTGGTCAAGACCACAAATGCCCCCGACAGCCCCGAGGTCAGCGCCGCCAGCGTCGACATGCGCCGGGCCGAGATTTCGGAGTTGGGCGACACCCGGTCATAGGGCAGGCAATCCCAGGCCGGGAAGTCCAGAACCACCACCTCGGGGGCCATGACGGCTAGGGCCGACCGCATCGCCTCGGCGCGTTTGTCGTCGCGCGCAACGTGCACGACAGGCTGGCCGCGCCGCAGTTCGCGGGCCACAAGGCGTGCGTCATAGCCTTCGGGCGCGCCGCCAAGGATCACCGGAGCCGCGCCCATGTCAGTGCGGAATGGTCATCGACAGATTTTGCCACATGCCGAACAGCGAGGTGACGAAAATCGAGATCATGCCCAGAATCTGCGTCGACAGGCGGTGATAGAACAGCCGCCGGAACAGCGCGTCGCCCCTGCCGTCTCCGCCCTCGATCTTGATGGCCGAGCGCAGCGACAGCCCCCCCAGAAGGATCAGGGGCACCAGCATGAACAGCACGGCCTGGGCAAATTCGACGTGGTAGACCACGGCAAGCAGTCCCAGGGTGGTCAGAAGAAAGCACAGGAAGGCCAGAACGAAGGCCCCGGACGAGCGCAGGATGAACAGCATCCGCGCCACATTGATCCGCACAAGGGTTTCAAGATCGTCTTGCGAGGTGCCGCCTTCGCGACGGGCGCGCTGGATCAGGTCGTGCGGAACCCCCAGAACCCAATGGCTGGCCGACGACCAGATCACCCCAAGGGCGATCCAGTACCACAGGTTCGAAAAGGATCGCATGTCGATCAGTTCGAAGATCAGTTGAACCAGATCCACCCGTACAATCCTTCGTCGCGGCGCTGCGGCCCGTCCGGCACCGCTGCACCGGCTTGAGCCCTGGCGCTTTCCATGGCAGGACAGGGGGCGAAACTCAAGCCCTTTTGCCTTAAAGGCCCGCTCGCCATGCAAGCCCTGAACGCCCCCTTTCCCACCGGCCGCTTTCGCCGTCTGCGCGCCTCGCCCGGGTTGCGCGCGCTTGCCCAGGAGACCAGCCTTTCGGTGGGGGATCTGATCTGGCCGGTCTTCGTGCGCGACGGGCAGAACCTGCGCGAGCCCATCGCCTCGATGCCCGGAGTTGACCGTCTGTCGGTCGATCTTGTGGTGCGCGCGGCCGAAGCGGCGGCGACCCTGGGCATTCCCGCGATCTGCCTGTTTCCCTATACCGACGCCGCCCTGAAGTCCGAGACCTGCGAAGAGGCCTGGAACCCCGACAACCTGACCAACCGGGCGATCCGGGCGATCAAGGCGGCGGTGCCCGAAATGGCGGTGATGACCGATGTCGCGCTGGACCCGTACAATTCATTGGGTCACGACGGGCTGGTGCGCGACGGTGTGGTGCTGAACGACGAGACGGTCGAAGCGCTGGTGCGTCAGGCCCTGAAGCAGGCCGAAAGCGGCGCCGACATCATCGGGCCGTCGGACATGATGGACGGGCGCATTGGCGCGATCCGCGCGGCGCTTGAGGCGGGCGGCCACACCAATGTTGCGATCCTGAGTTATGCTGCGAAATATGCTTCTGCCTTTTACGGCCCGTTCCGCGACGCGGTGGGGGCGTCGGGGGCGTTGAAGGGCGACAAGAAGACCTATCAGATGAACCCGGCCAACAGCGACGAGGCGCTGCGCATCGTGGCGCGCGATCTGGCCGAGGGGGCGGATATGGTGATGATCAAGCCCGGCATGCCCTATCTCGACATCATCCGCCGGGTGAAGGATGCCTTTGGCGCGCCGACTTTTACCTATCAGGTCAGCGGCGAATACGCGATGATCAAGGGGGCGGCGCTGAACGGCTGGATCGACGGCGAGCGCGCGATGCTGGAAAGCCTGATGGCCTTCCGGCGGGCGGGCTGCGACGGGGTGCTGACCTATTTCGCCCCCGAGGCCGCCCGCGCCATCCGCGCCGGTCGCGCCTGACCCTTGGCAAGGGCCCGCCGATCAGCATCGGCCAGATGACAAGCCCCAAGGCTGTGCTATAGTCATGCAAGACGGGCCATCAGAGCCCGATTTGAGGCAAAGGGCGTATCCATGGACATTTCCAGACGAAACCTGTTGGTCAGCGGCGGGTCCGCCCTGATATTGTCGGCCTGCGCGGGCGGGATCGAGGGCAACGGCATCGGGTCGAACGACGCCGGCCAGATTGATGCGCGGGTCGATGCCTCGCAGGATTATCTGTTCCAGAACTTCCCCGGCACGCGCGATCTGGCCGCGGACGCTTCGGGGATCCTGTACATGCCGCTCGTCACCGAGGCCGGTTTTGGCATCGGCGGGTCGTTCGGGCGCGGGGCCCTGCGGATTGCCGGGGCGACGGTGGATTACTATTCGGCCACCCGCGCGACCATCGGTCTGCAGATCGGTGCCCAGCAATATGCCCATGCTTTGTTCTTCATGACGCCGCAGGCGCTGGCCGATTTCCGGTCGGGGTCAGGCTGGGCGGCCTCGGCCGATCTGCGCTATGCCACGCCGGAAGAGGGCGCCAGCATGGGCAAGCAGACCACCGAGTTGGACCCGGTGATCGCACTTGTCTACGGCCAGCAGGGCCTGATCGCCGGGGCCACGCTGGCGGGAACGAAGTACACGCGGATCATTCCCTAGGGTTTGGGCGAAATTCTGTTGCTTGCCCCCGGCAGGCATGATTTCGCGCCAGCCCAGGCAGGCGCGCCCCTATTCACCAAACCGATCGGCAACCAACCACCCCCCTTGGCCTCTCGCCGTTCCGGCTTCGGCCAACGGATCTGAAAACGCTTCGCTGGAGCGTTTTCAGATCGGTCCGAAACAGGCTTTGCTAGCGCAGCCGCCGGATCAGGCTTGACGTGTCGTTGCGCCCGCCCCCCATCAGTTGCACATCCTTGTAGAACTGGTCCACCAGGGCGGTCAGCGGCAGACGCGCGCCGATCTGGTCGGCGGTGTCCAGACAGATGCCCAGATCCTTGCGCATCCAGTCCACCGCGAAACCGAAGTCAAAGCGGTCCTCCAGCATGGTCTTGTGGCGGTTGACCATCTGCCACGACCCCGCCGCCCCTTGGGAAATCACCTCGACCACCGCCGCCCCGTCCAGTCCGGCCTTTTGCCCAAAGGCCAAAGCCTCGGACAGGCCCTGCATCAGGCCCGCGATGCAGATCTGGTTCATCATCTTGGCCAATTGCCCGGACCCGACCTCGCCCAACCGGCGACAGATGCGGGCATAGGCGGCCAGAACCGGCTCTGCCCGGTCGAACTGCGCTTGCTGGCCGCCGCACATGATTGACAACTGGCCATTTTCCGCCCCCGCCTGCCCACCCGACAGCGGCGCATCAAGGTAACCAAGACCAAGACTGCCCGCGACCTCGGCCAACTCTCGCGTGACCTGCGCCGAAACCGTGGTGTGATCGACAAACACCGCCCCCCCGGACATCCCGGCAAAGGCGCCGTCCGGGCCGGTGCAGACCTGGCGCAGATCGTCATCGTTGCCCACGCAAGCCATGACGAAATCGGCCCCTCGCGCCGCTGCGCGCGGAGTGGGCGCGCTGGCCTGCCCGTGCTTTGCCACCCAGGTCGCAGCCTTTGCCGGATTGCGGTTGTACACCGTCACCTGATGGCCCCTGGCCGCCAGATGCCCCGCCATCGGAAACCCCATCACCCCAAGCCCCAGAAACGCCAGCTTCGCCATGATCCCTCCTCGCATTGCCGATCCGATTGCGATGGACTAGGAACGAAGCCGGGACCCTCGTCAAGAACAGGCCGGACATGCTGACAGTTTTTCAATGGCTGGTGCGGATCACCACGGTGCTGCTGGTGCTGATCCTTGTCGCGGTTCTGGGCGTCTATTACTTCCTGTCGCGGTCTTTGCCCGATTATGACGAGGATTTCGCCCTGTCCGGCATTTCCGCCCCGGTCGAGATCGTGCGCAACAATGCCGATGTGCCGCATATCTTCGGGCAGACCGATGACGACGTGTTCTTTGCCCTGGGCTTTGCCCATGCGCAGGACCGTCTGTGGCAGATGACCATGCTGCGCCGCACTGCCCAGGGGCGTCTGTCGGAAATCTTTGGCGAACGGACGCTGGCGATTGACGAATTGCTGCGCCGGCTGGACCTGTATGAGTTGTCCCTGCAATCGGTCGAGGTGCAGGACGCGCCCACCAAAGCCGCGCTCAATGCCTATTCCAAGGGCGTCAACGCGTGGATTTCGCAGGTCAATCTGGGCGCGCGCGGCCGGGGCGCGCCGGAGTTTTTCCTGTTCGAGCCGACCATCGACGCCTGGGCCCCCGCCGATTCGATCGCGATCATCAAACTGATGGCGGTGCAGCTATCGTCGCATCTGGAATCCGAGGTGTTGCGGGCGCAGATCTCGCTGGCGCTGGACCCGGCCCGTCTGGCCGACATCCTGCCGGACGATCCGGGTCAGGCGGTGATGGCGCTGCCAAAGTATTCCGCGCTGATGCCGGGGCCGATGCGGGGCCCCGCCACCGATTACGCCTTGATGAACGACCCCCTGTCCCCCTTCAAGGGCCGCGATTTCGCCGGCGCGTCCAATGCCTGGGCGGCGGCACCCTTTCGGTCGGCGGCGGGCGGAAGCCTGTTGGCCAACGACCCGCATCTGGGGCTGACCGCGCCGTCGATCTGGTATCTGGCGCGGTTGCGTCTGGCCTCGGGCGATGTGATCGGCGGCACGATTCCGGGGATGCCGGTGGTGCTGGTCGGCAGGTCCGAAGCCCTGGGCTGGGGCCTGACCTCGGCCTATCTGGACGATCAGGATGTGGTGATCGAGCGGATCAACCCCGACAATCCCGAACAATATCTGACGCCCGAGGGCCCCCGTGATTTCACCACCCGCAAGACCATCGTCAAGATCAAGGACCAGACCCCCGTCACCCTGACTTTGCGCTGGTCGGAATCCGGGCCGATCCTGCCCGGCTCGCATTACGATCTGGCCAGTGTCACGCCCGGAAATCATGTGGCAGCACTGGAGTGGACGGCACTCAGCGCGGCCGACACCTCGATGACCGCGGCGATGCGGCTGATGAAGGCGCAATCGGTGGCCGAAGCCATCGCTGCGGGCGAGTTGTATGTGGCCCCGGCCCAGAACCTGATGCTGGCCGATGCCAAGGGTATCGGATTTCAGATGATCGGCCAGATGCCGGCGCGCGATGCCAGCCACCGCAGCCAAGGCCGCATGCCCGCCCCGGGATGGGAGGGCAAGAACCGCTGGACCGGCTTTCTGCCCTATGCCGACAACCCGCGCGATCTGGCCCCGGACTCGGGCCTGTTGGGCAACACCAACAACAAGACGGTGGACCGGCCCTTTCCCAACCATGTCAGCTTTGACTGGGGCGACACGCAGCGCATCCGGCGCTTCATCGACCTGATGAAAGAGCGCGAGGTCCATACCCGCGACAGTTTCATCGAGGCGCAACTGGATACGGTATCGCCCACGGCGCGCACCCTGCTGCCGCTGATCGGCGCCGATCTGTGGTTCACCGGAGAGCCCGCCGCCGAAGGCACGCCCGAACGGCAAGAGCAGAAGGCGCTGGAACTGCTGGCGAACTGGAACGGCGAGATGAACGAACACCTGCCCGAACCCCTGATTGCCGAGGCCTGGCTTCGCGCGCTGCAACGCCGCCTGACCGAGGACGAGTTGGGCCCGCTGGTGGACAAATTCGACCACCCCGAACCGATCTTCATCGAACGGGTCTATCGCAATATCGGCGGGGCTTCGGTCTGGTGCGATGTCATGCAGTCCGCCGCGACCGAAACCTGCCCCGAGATTGCCCGCACCGCCCTTCAACAAGCCCTCATCGAGTTGACGGCCACCTATGGCCCCAACATCGAAAGCTGGCGTTGGGGCGATGCCCATCAGGCGCGCCATGACCATCCGGTTCTGGGCGAGGTGCCGATCCTGCGCTACTTTGTGAACATCCGGCAGTCCACCAGCGGCGGCGACACCACCTTGATGCGGGGGCGCACCTCGGGCAAGGGACCGAACCCTTACGAGAATGTCCATGCCGGGGCCTACCGCGGGGTCTATGATTTTGCCGATCCCGAAAGTTCTGTCTTCATCATCTCGACCGGGCAGTCGGGCCACCCGCTGTCACGGCACTATGATGACCTGAGCGTTCTGTGGCGGTCGGGCGAATACATCCCGATGAGCCTGGATCCCGATCTGGCGCGGGCGGGGGCGGTGGGGATCACCATGCTGACCCCGCAATAGAGACTTCCTTTAAAAACCAGTGGCTTACGTCACATAGCTGAGCATGCGAAGAACGTCGAAATACTGGTCGGTCTCGAACCGGATCGTGCGGTTGCCGATGTGCCAGGCGCCGGGATAATGCTGGTGGCGGGCGGCAAGGTTGGGGTCGGCATAGGCGATTTCCAGAACGTAATGCGGCTGCAGCGTCAGGGCGCAGGGGGCAAGATCGGCGCGAAGCGCGGCCTCGACCCCCGTACGGATCACCGCCCGCGCCCCTGCAGGCGTCATCGACACCGTCGACTGCCCTGCCCCCTCCTTGACCGCGCAGCCGCGCGTGGCCCCGTTGACCTGGGCCATTTCCACCATCAGGCCCGCATCGCCCGACACAAAGGCCACCGGCACGCCGACCGTCGCCGCCGCCAGCGCATGCACAAGATATTCCGAGGCGCGCTGACCGTTCAGCCGGATTTCAGAGGCCTTCAACGACAGGGTATGGGCCAGCGAATTCGCCTCTGACCCCGACGAGGAGTGATAGCCGATCATCACCACGGCAGAAAAACTGTTGTCCAGTTCCTGCACCATGCAGAACGGATGCCCGGCCCAGGACCGGATCACGCGCACGTCGGCCGGCAATCGGTCGATCAGCAGGTTTCGCCCGGTTTCATGGGCGTCCTTGACCCAGATCTCGGTCGCCCCCGCCGCGCGCGCGCCTTCGATGGCCGCCAGCGTCTCGCCCGTCATGATTTCGCGGAATTCGGCATAGTCGGGATGGGATTTGTCAGTCTCGTCCCAATGGGTGATCCCGGCGCAACCTTCGATGTCGACCGAGATATAGACCTTAAAGACCGGCGAAGCGCTTTTCCTGTCGGTCGGTCCAGCGGACGGTTGTTTTCCAGCCATGCTCACCTTGCTCCTCTGCAATCACCACGCCTTCACTGTGCAACCAGGCCCGCAGCCTGCCCGACGAAAACGGCAGGTCCAGCACGGCCACGGTCTTTGTCTCGTCGAAAATCCCCGAAACCGAGTCCAGTAGCCCGTCAATCCCCTCGCCGGTCAGGGCCGAGATGGCAAAGACGGCGGGGCGACTTTGGGCCTGCGCCTCCAGCCCCTCGCGGGCCGAACCATCGACCAGATCCAGCTTGTTCCACAGTTCAAGCTGCGGCGTGGCGGCCGGCAGACCGATGGATTGCAGAATCTCGGCCACATCCGAAGCCTGCTCGGCGGTCTCGGGATGCGAAATGTCGCGCACATGCAGCACCAGATCGGCCTCGAGCACCTCTTCCAGGGTGGCGCGGAAGGCGGCAACAAGTTGCGTGGGCAGGTCCGAGATGAACCCCACGGTGTCCGACAGGATGATCTTGCGCCCCGAGGGCAGCGTCACGCCGCGCATGGTCGGGTCGAGCGTGGCAAACAGCATGTCCTTGGCGAACACATCCGCCCCGGTCATGCGGTTGAACAGGGTGGATTTGCCCGCATTGGTGTAGCCGACCAGCGCCACGATGGGAAACGGCACCTTGCGGCGGGCGGCACGGTGCAACTCGCGGGTTTTCACCACCCGCTCCAACTGGCGTTTCAGGCGGATGACCTGATCGTCGATCGCCCGGCGGTCAGATTCGATTTGCGTCTCGCCCGGGCCGCCGACAAAGCCGAAACCGCCACGCTGGCGTTCCAGGTGGGTCCAGGCCCGCACCAGGCGCGAGCGCTGATAGGACAGCGCGGCCAGTTCGACCTGCAGCACGCCCTCACGGGTGCGGGCGCGGTCGGCAAAGATTTCCAGGATCAGACCGGTGCGGTCCAACAGCTTGACGCCCCATTCCTTTTCCAGATTGCGCTGCTGCACCGGGTTGACCGCGCCATCGACCAGCACCAGCGCTATCTCGGCGGCGGCAAAGCGGGCCTTCAACTCGGCCACCTTGCCGGTGCCAAACAACATGCCGGGATGGATGCGGGCCAGCCGGATCACCTCGGCACCTTCGACGCTGATGCCGGGCAGCGCGCGCGCCAGAGACACCGCTTCGGCCAGGCCATTTTCGGCCAGGCGGCGGGCGCGCTGATCCTTGGGGTCAGGATGCAGCACGAAGGCGCGGGTCAGGGGGGCGTCGGTGCTGTGTCCGTCGCGTGCCGCATCATGGGCAAAGAGATCGAAGTCGTCGTCGGATTCGTCGATGATTATTCTTCGCCTTCGTAAAGGTTCACCGGCCCCCCCGGCATGATGGTGGAAATCGCGTGTTTGTAGACCAGTTGCGATTGACCGTCGCGGCGCAAGAGCACGCAGAAATTGTCAAACCAGGTGATCACGCCCTGCAGCTTGACGCCGTTGATCAAAAAAATCGTCACCGGAATCTTTGCCTTGCGCACATGGTTCAGAAAAGCGTCTTGCAAATTTTGTTTGTCGGCGGCCATGTCAGAGTGCCTTTATTTGAGGAATTCCTGGGCCCTCGTTTGGCAAACGGGGCCTTGATGTGACTATGGGGCGGAAAGCGGCGGGTTTCCAGCGGAAAAAACGCGTTCAGTCATCGTCACCGCCATCATCGCGCCCGCCCTTGCCCGACGACACGACACCCAGGGATTTCAGCTTGCGGTGCAGGGCCGACCGCTCCATGCCGACAAAACCCGCGGTGCGGCTGATGTTGCCCGAAAAGCGGTTGATCTGGGTCAAGAGATATTCGCGTTCGAACACCTCGCGCGCCTCGCGCAGCGGCAGCGTGGCCATCGCACCGCCCAGCACCATGCGGCCCGAGGAATCGCTGGGGCCCTCCTGCCCCGGCAGTTCGCGGCCCTCGATCGGCCCTGCCCCCTCGCCCAGGATCAGCACCCGCTCGATCACGTTGCGCAACTGGCGGTTGTTGCCGGGCCAGTGGATGGTTTGCAGCATCGCCTCGGCCTCGGAGGACAGATCGCGCTGCGGCAGACCCTGCGAGCGGTGGAACATGTCGATGAAATGGCGGGCAAGTTCGGGAATGTCCTCGCGCCGGTCCTCCAGCGACGGCACCGGGATCGGCACAACGTTCAGACGGTCGTACAACTCCTGACGAAAGGCGCCTTTCGAGATTTCTTGGCGCAGATCGCGGGTGGTCGACGAGATCACCCGCAGATCGACCCGCACCTTGTCGGTGCCGCCCAGACGCATGAACTGCTGTTCGGTCAGCACGCGCAGGATCTTGGACTGGCTGACCACCGGCATGTCGGCCACCTCGTCCAGATAGACGATGCCGCCATGGGCCTGTTCCAGAAGACCTTTTTCCACGCCCCGGTCAGGGGTTTCGCGGCCGAACAGCACCTCTTCCAGACGATCCGGTTCGATCGAGGCGGCCGAGACTGACACGAAGGGCCCCGCCGCGCGGTTGGAATGGGCGTGGATAAAGCGGGCGGCCATTTCCTTGCCCGACCCGGCGGGCCCGGTCAGCATGACCCGGCCATTGGATTTGGTGACCTTTTCCAACTGCGCCTTCAACGCCTTGAAGGCCGGCGACGATCCCAGCATTTCAGCCGAAGTGGTGTCGCGGCGGCGCAGGTCGGCGTTTTCGCGGCGCAGGCGCGAGGTTTCCATCGCGCGCGAGACCACGACCATCAACTGGTCGATGTTGAAGGGCTTTTCGATGAAATCATAGGCCCCCTGCTTGATCGCGGCGACGGCGATTTCGATGTTGCCATGCCCCGAGATGATGACGACGGGCACGTCGGGGTTGTCGCGTTTGACGGTTTTCAGGATGTCGATGCCGTCCATCCGGCTGTCTTTCAGCCAGATGTCCAAGATCATCAGCGCCGGCGGATCGGCGTTGATCTCGGACATGCAATCGTCGGAATTGCCCGCCAGACGCACGGCATAGCCTTCGTCGCGCAGGATATCCCCGATCAACTCACGGATGTCCTTTTCGTCGTCCACAATCAGAATACTCGACATGTCACTCTCCTCCGCTTTTGCGCGCAGGCCGGCGGCGCGGCGCGCGGGGCAGATGGATTTCGGCCATCGCCCCGTGATGTCTGTTGCCGTCAAAAACGTCGGCATCGGTCAGGATCAGGGTCCCGCCATGCTCTTCAATGATCTTCTTCACAATCGGCAGGCCCAGACCGGTACCCTTGTCGCGCGTCGTCACATAGGGTTCGAACAGACGCGAGCGGTCTGGCGGCAGACCCGATCCGTTGTCGGAAATTCGGATGATGGCCGTTGTGTCGTCAAGGGTCAGGGCAACGCGGATTTCCCCCTTGAACCCGGGGATCATCTTTTCACGTTGTGTTTCAATCGCTTCTCCTGCGTTCTTGATCAGGTTTGTCAGGGCCTGCCCGATCATGGTGCTGTCAAGTTCCATCTGCACGGGGGCGGTCGGCAGGGATTTGGCAAAGGTCACCTCGGGCTGACCGTTTTCCTGCAACAAGACAGCGGCGCGCACCAGAGCCACCAGATCCTCGTCGCGGCGCACAGGTTCGGGCATGCGGGCGAATTTGGAAAACTCGTCGACGATGCGGCGAAGGTCGTTGGTCTGGCGGATGATGACGTCGGCGTATTGTTCCAGTTCTTCGGGGTCGCTGACCTGCGCGCGGTACTTGCGCCGGATGCGTTCGGCCGAAAGCTGGATCGGGGTCAGCGGGTTCTTGATTTCGTGGGCAATCCGGCGCGCCACATCGCCCCAGGCCGCCATGCGTTGAGCCGAGACAAGGTCAGTCACGTCATCAAAGGCCACAACGTAACCTTCCAGCCCCAGATCGCCCTGCCGTTCGGACAGGCGCACCAGAAGGCTTTCCAGCCGCCCGCGCCGGATCACCCGCACTTCTTCCTGTGCGATCGGCACCGGATCGGCGCGCAAGCGGTCAAACAGCGCCGAGAATTCGGGCACGGCCAGCGACAGGTCCTGCCCCTGCATGGCGGCCTGATCCAGATCCAGCAGGCGCGCGGCGGCCGGATTGACGAAATCGACCCGCCCCCCCGCATCCAGTCCCATCACCCCCGCCGTCACCGACGACAGGACCGAATCGAACAGGCGACGACGGTTTTCCGATTGGCCATGGTTTTCAATCAAGGCTTCACGCTGGCCTTTAAGTTGGCGCGTCATCTGGTTGAAAAGACGGCCCAACATGGAAATCTCGTCATCGCCCGGCTCTTCGATCACCTGCACATCCAGATCGCCGGCACCCACCCGTTGGGCGGCCAGAGCCAGCCGTCCCACCGGGCGCGACAGACGCTCGGCAAACCATAAGCCCCCCCAGATTGCCGCCAGAATGACGATGACGGCAAAGCCAAGATACAACAGGCCAAAGTTGAACAGGACCTTGCCCCGGTCGCTTTCCAACTGCTGGTACAGCGCCACGGTCTGCTGAGTTTCGTCCAGAAGGCCCAGGATCTTGCCGTCTACCTTGCGCGAGACATAAAGATAGCGGTCGACGAAGCTGGGCAGGCGGATCAGGGCGCGAAACTCGTTGTTGGACCAGTCTTCGATGAGCACGGTTTCACCCGCCTGGGCGCGGCCAAGCTGGGCCGGTGTCGGCACTTCGAAATCGAACAGATAACTGCGCTCGCCCCTTGTTTTCAGTGTGCCGGCCCCGTCGATCAGATAGACCTCTTTCAACCCGCGTTGCACCGCCGCCTGCCCCTGGGTCAGAAGCGGGCGCAGGTCGCTGTCGACAAGGAAGAACCGCGACTGCTTGGCGATTTCCAGATAATCGCCAAGGTCGCTGACGTCCTGGGTCAGGTTGCGCCGATGTTCGTCTTCGTAGGCCTGTGCGGCAGCAAGCGAGGCCCCGACCACATTCGACACCCGTTCCGAAAACCAGCCCTCAAGCCCGATGTTCACCGTCAGCACGGCGAAAACCGCGACCAGAACCGTGGGGATCAGCGCCACGATGGCAAAGACGCCGGTCAGGCGCAGGTGCAGACGCGACCCTGCCGACTGGCTGCGCCGGTCCGCGATCATGCGCACGACGCGGGCAAGCACCAGGGCCGCGATCAACAGCACATAGATCAGGTCGGCCAGAAGGATCAGGCGCAGGCTGGGGCTGTCGGCGCGCAGGTTGAACGGGCCAAAGGCCAGATAGGTCAGCAGCCCCAGAACCGGACCCAGAACCACCAGTCCGAAGGTCAGCGCGTTTTGAAAACGCCGCTGGCGCCGCAACCGCGCCAAACGATTCGTCCAGGAATTGGTCTTGTTCTGGGCCACCCGCACGCTCATCAAACCATGGCCGGCCAAGGGTTTGGCGGGCTTTGGGATCGCGTCTTTTGTAACACGTGCCCTGTGGCGGTTTTACATCAGTTTGCGGCTGCGTGTCACGCGGATATCGAGATCGGTGATCTTCTTGCGCAAAGTATTGCGGTTGATGCCCAGAAGGTCGGCACATCTTGCTTGATTGCCCGCCGTCGCCTCCAGCGCGATTTCGATCAGCGGCACCTCGATTTCGCGCAGGATGCGGTCATAAAGCCCGGGAGGCGGCAGTTGACCGCCGTGCAGATCGAAGTAGCGCTGCAGATGTCGCTGGACCGATGCGGCCAGCTTTTCGCCGTCATGGACATGCCCGCGCCGCGCGGTCTCGGCGGGGCTGGCCCCAAGCGCTGTCTCGGCCTCGGCACGCGAAATCTCGGGTTCCGCCGAGGTCAGGACCAGCCGCTTCAAGAGGTTCTCCAACTGGCGCACGTTGCCCGGCCAGGCGTGGCCGGACAGGGCTGCGGCGGCATCGGACGACAGGCGCCGGGTGGTGCCCATGTCGCGCGACAGGCGGGCCAGAAAATGGTCAGCAAGCAGGGGAATATCCTCGACCCTTTCGCGCAAGGAGGGCACCGACAGGGCAAGTCCGCCCAGACGATAGAACAGATCCTTGCGGAACGCGCCGCTTTCGCTTTTCGTCGCCAGATCCGCCTGCGAGGTGGCCATGATGCGCGGGGCGTTGTCGGGCAAGGTGTCCAGCATCCGCACCAGCCGGCCCTGCGCCTCGTCGGTGAAATCCGACACCTCGTCCAGCACCAGGGTGCCGCCGCGCGCCCGGGACAACAGCGCCTGAGCGGCCTCCAGACCGGCCAGATCAGCGGCCTGAAGGGTGACATAGGGTTGGTGGCGGCGGTCGGAATAGTCGTGAAGGGCGCGGGCGATCAGCGATTTGCCGGTGCCGCTTTCGCCGGTCAACAGAACCGGCAGATCGGCGTTCAGCACCCGCGCCACCAGCCGGTACAGCGCCTGCATGGCGGGCGTGCGCCCGACAAGGGGCAGATCGTCGCCACTTTCGCGCGCGACCGGCACCGCAACCGGCACCGCGCGGTGACGCTTCATCTCCAGCGCCTTGGCCGAGCGTTTCATCAGATCGGGCAGGTCGAAAGGTTTGGGCAGGTAATCAAAGGCCTCGGCCTCGGCGGCCTGAATGGCGGTCATGATGGTGTTTTGCGCCGAGATGACGATCACCGGCAGGCCGGGGCGCAGTCTGGAGATCAGCGGCAGCGCTTCCAGCCCGTTGCCATCGGGCATGATCACGTCGGAAATCACCAGATCGCCCTTGCCCTCTTCGACCCATCGCAGCAGCGTCTGCATCGACGAGGTGGCATGCACCTTGCAGCCCGCACGGGTCAGGGCCTGGGTCAGGACCGTGCGGATCGTGCGGTCATCATCGGCAAGAAGGACGGTCCCATCCATCACGGGTTCTCCTGTTCAGGCGCGTCGTGCGGGGCACGCGGCAGGGAAATGCGAAACACGGTGCGGCCCGGCACGGAATCCACCGAAATCCAGCCCTCGTGATCAGCGATGATCTTTGACACCAGCGCCAGACCCAGTCCGGTGCCGTTTTCACGCCCCGAGACGAAGGGTTCGAAGATGTCGCTGGCAATGGCCGGTGGAATGCCCGGGCCGTCGTCGATGATCTCGATCTGCAGGGGCAGGACGGCCCCGGTGCCATCCTTGCGGCGCCGGCGCAGGGAATGGTCGTAAAACGTGTGAAGGCGGATGGTGCCGCCCTTGGCGCCCGCCGCCTCGGCGGCGATTTTCATCAGGTTAATGAACACCAGCAAAAAATGGTCAAAGTCCGCAAAGGTAGCCGGCACCGAAGG
>JANMJC010000561.1:0-4627 GCA_031371185.1 Paracoccaceae bacterium
TGGCTGAAGAGTCAGCAGCCATCGCAAAACTGGAAGTCAAACAAGCAACGCAGCTATCCGAAACTGCCGAGGGAAAGCTGGCGGCAATGTCAAAGGAATTGGGCGAAAAAGAGTTGGCCCTCGCGAAACTTGCTCACCCGCAGGTGACATATCGAGGTAGGAAAAGAGCTATCAACGAAGTGGTGTCGGAAGCAGCGGGCAACGTGGCCAAGCTTACGACAAGAAGCATCAAAGCTGATATTGCCGGGATGGCGGGCGAAGCTGTGCCCTATCTTGGTGCCTTGGCGGTGGTAGGCGTTACGGCCTATGATTTGGAACAGTCATGCGAACTAATGATCGAACTTCACGAACTGGACATTGCCTTTAATCCGGACCATGTCATCGATAGTACGGAAGTGTGCGGTATGCGTGTGCCAACAGTTGAAGAGATTCTTGCTGAAGCAAAGGCAGCACCCCGCAAGGCGCTAGATGTGACCATGGCAATGCCCACCAAGTTCGACTGGGAGGCTGGCTTCGAGGACCTGAAAAAACAGGTCCCCGAATTTCGTTGGAACGAAGGATGGAACGATTTCAAAGACTACTTCCCAGAATTCTACTGGAAAGAAGGCTGGGACTACCTGATGGGAACCGCATCTTCGGACGAGCAGTGATCCTTTGTATCAGGCCGCCCGTTGCCGCTACTGTGTAACCGTCAACAAGGTCCACATGCCGCTGATGAAATGGCCCGGCAGGTTGCAAAAGATGATATAGGTGCCGGGCACCATGTCGACCGTCAGCGCGCCCGATTTGCCGGGATCAAGCTCGGACACCTCGCCCAGATACTTGGCACCTTCTTCGGAAACCCGGTTTTCATCGACAATATAGGGCAGCTCGGTCACGCCCCCGGGCACCGGTGCCAGCAGCATTTCATGGATGTTATCCTTGCTGTCGTTCGTCGCCTCGAACGTCACCTTGCCGGCACTGATCGTCGTCTGGTCCAGCGTGATCCCCATCATGCCCATGCCCATCATCGACATGTCCATCTTGCCCATCATCTTCATATGGGCGTCATCCATCATCAGCGAGTCCGGCCCCTTGTCCCAAAGCGAGACTTTGATGGTTGCATCAGCGAAGGCCGAGGTGCCGACGGATGCCGCGAACAGCGCGGCGCCAAGCGAAATCGTTGTCCGTCTGAAGACGTTCATGGTGTGATCCAATTCTCGTGGGGCGGAATGCCTGCAATAGCCTGCGCACGAACGACGGGCCGCTGCCATGATCTGCATCAGCGACAGGCATGCTGTGGGGTGCTAGGGGTGTCAGGCAGGACCGTTGATCAGGGGCCGGTCCGCGCCACGCCGCTTACCCCCGACCGGAGATTTCGATGACAAATTCGACCTGGCTGATCATTCTGGGCCTGCTGCTTGCGGCCGCAGGCATCCTGACCCTGCTGCATCCTTTCCCGGCCTCTCTGACGGTCGAACTTTTCGCGGGGTGGAGTTTTCTGGTGCTGGGGGTCTTGCAGATCTTCGCGGCCTTCCGTGCCGCTATTGTCGAGGGTCGCGTCTGGCTGCTGCTGATCGGGCTGGCGATGGTGGTGATCGGGGTCGCGCTTTTGCGCAACCCTTTTGCCGGGCTGATGGCGCTGACGGTCCTGATTGCCCTGTCCTTCATCGCCAGCGGCGTGTTCAAGCTGAGCGTGGGCCGCACGATCTGGGGCGGCAGCCACGGTTGGGCTGTCGTTCTGTCCGGGGTGGTTTCGGTTCTGCTGGGTGTGTTGGTGCTGGCGAATATCTGGCCTTCGGCGGCGGTGCTTCTGGGCGTCTTGCTGGGGATCGAACTGTTGTCCAACGGTCTGACCCTGCTGGTCCTTGGGCTTGCCGCCAAGAGGCTGGTCTAGGCCCGGTCAACGGTCAACGGTCAACGGTCAGGGGCGATTTACTCGCCGGGGATTTGCTGGCAGGTAGGGCGTCACAGAAATCCTGCGGGCCCCCATGATCCTTGGCATCGGCACTGACCTTGCGAATATCGACCGGATCCGGGCGGTTCTGGACCGGCATGGCGACCGGTTCCGCAACCGCGTCTTTACCGACCGCGAACAGGCCAAGGCCGAAAGCCGCCCGATGGCGGTGGCGGCCACCTATGCCAAACGGTGGGCGGCCAAGGAGGCGTGCTCCAAGGCCCTGGGCACCGGCCTGCGCATGGGGATCGCGTGGAAGGACATGGCGGTGTCGAACCTGTGGTCGGGCCAGCCGGTGATGCACCTGACGGGGTGGGCCGCCGAACGGCTGGCCGCGATGACCCCGCCCGGATACCGGTCGGTCGTGCATGTCACCCTGACCGACGACCACCCCTGGGCGCAGGCCTTTGTGGTCATCGAAGCGCTTGCTCCGGGCGAGCCTGAACTCCTCAGCTTGACTCCGCCCCCGCCCGCGCGCATGTAGCCCGGCGACAGCGAAAAGGCGAACAGCATGGCGAAATCTGAAGGCGGCATCGGCGAGACGATCAAAACGGTCTTCTGGGCCCTCTTGATCGCGGGCATCTTCCGCACGGTGTTCTATCAGCCGTTCTGGATCCCCTCGGGGTCGATGAAAGAGACGCTGCTGGTCGGCGACTATGTCTTCATCAACAAGATGGCCTACGGCTATTCCGCCGTATCCTGCCCCTTCTCGCTCTGCCCGATCTCGGGCCGCCTCTTCGGATCCGAACCGGAACGCGGCGACGTCGTTGTGTTCCGCCACCCGGTCAACGGCAACGATCTGGTCAAGCGCCTGATCGGTCTGCCGGGCGACAAGGTGCAGGTCAAGGACGGGTTGGTGTACATCAACGGCGCGGTTGCCCCGCAGGTTGCCGATGGCGAGTTCACCGAGATCTACGAAAAGCAGGGACCGATGCAGAACCTGCCCCTGTGTCGCAACGAGGTTGTCGGTCTGGGCGATATCTGCATCAACGACCGCGCGCTGGAAACCCTGCCCAACGGCGTGACCCATCCGGTGCTGAACGTCGGCGACGGCCGCCCGGGTGATACCACGGATGTCGTCACCGTTCCCGAAGGCATGTACTTTTTCATGGGCGACAACCGCGACAATTCGCTGGACAGCCGCTTTGCCCAGACCGCGGGCGGCGTGGGCTTTGTGCCTTACGAAAACCTGATCGGTCGCGCCGACCGCATCATCTTTTCGTCGGCGGGCGACCGGATCTGGTATTTCTGGACCTGGCGCGGCGACCGTTTCTTCAAGGCGGTGGATTGAAGCTTTCGGCCGATCTCCTCGCCTTTCAGGGCGCCATCGGGCACGACTTTCGCCAGCCCGCGCTTTTGGTGCGGGCGGTGACCCACGCGTCGATCTCGTCGTCGACCCGGCCCGACAACCAGCGGTTGGAATTTCTGGGCGACCGGGTTCTGGGCCTTGTGATGGCCGAGGCGCTGCTGGGGGCCGATGAACGGGCCGCCGAGGGTCTGTTGGCCCCGCGCTTCAACGCGCTGGTGCGCAAGGAAACCTGTGCGGACATCGCGCGTGACATCGGGCTGGGCGAGGTGCTGAAACTCGGCCGGTCCGAAATGATGTCGGGCGGGCGGCGCAAGGAGGCGCTGCTGGGTGACGCGATGGAAGCCCTGATCGCCGCCGTCTATCTGGACGCGGGCTTTGACGCGGCCAAGGCGCTGATCCTGCGGCTGTGGGCCGCCCGTATCGGTGCCGTCGAAGTGGACGCCCGCGATGCCAAGACCAGCCTGCAGGAATGGGCCCAGGCCCGTGGCATGACCCTGCCCATCTACACCGAGACGGGCCGCGATGGCCCGGATCATCAACCGATGTTCACCGTAACGGTGCAACTGGAGAATGGCGTGGCGGAATCTTCGCGCGCCGGATCGAAACGCGTGGCCGAACAGGCCGCAGCCCGGGCCATGCTGGACCGGTTGGAGCAAACGAATGACTGACCTGCCCCCCGCCATGCCCGAAAACGCCCGCGCCGGATTTGTCGCCCTGATCGGAGAGCCGAACGCCGGCAAGTCCACCCTGCTGAACCGCATGGTCGGGGCCAAGGTGTCGATTGTCACCCACAAGGTGCAGACCACCCGGGCGCGCATTCGCGGGGTCTGCATGGAAGGCGTCAGCCAGATCGTCTTTGTCGATACCCCCGGCATTTTTCGCCCGCGTCGACGGCTGGACCGCTCGATGGTCAAGGCGGCCTGGGGCGGGGCGTCGGATGCCGATGTCGTGGTGCTGCTGATCGAGGCCAACCGTGGCCTGACCGAAGGCGCGCAGGCCATCGTCGCCCGCATCGCCGACGAGATGCCCCGCGGCAAGCCGGTGGCGCTGGCCATCAACAAGATCGACCGGGTCAAGGCCGAGGAATTGCTGGCCCTGGCCGAAACCTGCAACACCGCCTTTCCCTTTGCCAAGACCTTCATGATCTCTGCCGAAAAGGGTTATGGCGTGAAGGACCTGCGCGAATGGCTGGCGATGCAGATTCCGGCGGGCCCCTGGTACTACCCCGAAGACCAGATCGCCGACCTGCCGATGCGGATGATCGCCGCCGAAATGACCCGCGAAAAGCTGACCCTGCGGCTGCACGAGGAATTGCCCTATCAGTTGACGGTGGAAACCGAAAAGTGGGAAGACAAGGCCGACGGCACCACGCGGATCGACCA
>JANMJC010000565.1:0-8618 GCA_031371185.1 Paracoccaceae bacterium
CGTTTGACGATGCCCCCGATTTCCTGACCCAGCCCGAAGCCGCAAGCCTGCAATTTGTTGCGGTGGCGGTGAATGCCAAGGATGAGGCAGACCTTTCGCGCATTGCGGATATCGTGAAACAGGCCAAGGCGGGCGGCATCAAGGTGATCCTGATCGCCGATCAGATCAGCCCGATGGCGCTGCATCAGCTTTTGCGTCTGGGTGCGGATGATTTCGTGCCCTATCCCCTGCCCGACGGCGCCTTGCATGACGCCATCGAACGCGCCAAGTCGCCGCCGCCCGCCGCGCCGTCAGCGCCCGTGGCCCCTGCGCCCTCTGTGACAGGTGCGGCAAGCCATGATCCCGACGCCACGGTTCAGGCCCCGGCCTTCAAGGCCAAGGGCGACCGCGACGGCGTGGTTCTGCCGGTTCACGGGCTGGCGGGTGGGGTCGGCGCGTCAACCTTTGCCGCCAACCTGGCCTGGGAGCTGGCCACGGTTGACAAGAATGGCCCGCGCGTCTGCCTTCTGGACCTTGATTTCCAGTACGGTTCGGCTGCAACCTATCTGGACCTGCCGCGCAAGGAAGCCGTGTTCGAATTGATTTCCGACACCGCCCATGCCGACAGTGACCAGTTGCTGCAGGCCATGCTGACCTTCAACGACAAGCTGCATGTGCTGACCGCGCCGTCCGACATGCTGCCCCTCGACATCATCTCACCCGAGGATATCGGCCGCATCATCGACATGGCCCGGGCGAATTTCGACTATGTGGTCATCGACATGCCCAAGACCATCGTGGCCTGGACCGAAACGGTTCTGACCCGCGCCCATGTCTATTTCGCGCTGATCGAGCTGGACCTGCGTTCGGCACAGAACGTGCTGCGTCTGGTGCGCGCGCTGAAGGCCGAAGCGCTGCCGCATGAAAAGCTGCGCTTCGTGTTGAACCGCGCCCCGCGCTTCACGGATCTTGCCGCCAAGGGCCGGGTCAAGCGCATGGCCGAAAGCCTGGACATTGCCATCGAAGTCAGTCTGCCCGATGGCGGCACTCAGGTGACCCAGGCCAATGATCACGGCCTGCCACTGGCCGAACAAGCGGCGAAGAACCCGCTGCGCAAGGAACTGCAAAAGCTCGCCAAATCGCTTCACGATCTGAACAAGGCTGCCGAGGCCGCCAAAAGCTGATCAGGTTAATCCTGGGGGATATTGATGTTTTCTCGTTTCAAGAAGCCGGAAACGGCCACGTCCGGCCCGTCGTCGGCGCCCGTCACCTCGTCTGCGCCCGCAACCAAGCTGGCCGGCGTTACCCCGGCCGCAACCGCGATGCGCCCGGCGGCAACCCCCGCCGTGCGCCCGCCCGCCGAAGCGGCCGCAGCGGAAAAGGAGAAGAAGCGCAAGGAGCGCATCGGCGAGTTGAAGGGCGAGTTGCACAAGCGGCTTCTCGACAACCTGAACCTTGCCGCCCTTGAACATGCGACCGAAGCAAACCTGAAATCCGAGATTGCCGCGATCGGCACCGAGGCTTTGGACGAACTTTCGGCAAATCTGAACCGCGAAGACCGCGCCCAGTTGTTTCAGGAATTGTATGACGAGGTCATGGGTCTGGGCCCGCTGGAGCCCTTGCTGAAAGACGAGACCATCAACGACATTCTGGTCAACGGCCCCAACCGCATTTTCGTGGAACGTGGCGGCAAGCTGACCCTGACCGACATCACCTTCAAGGACGAACGCCACCTGCTGCGCATCATCGACAAGATCGTGTCGGCGGTGGGTCGACGGGTCGACGAATCAAATCCCTATTGTGACGCCCGTCTGGCCGATGGCAGCCGCTTCAACTGCATGGTGCCGCCGGTTGCCGTGGACGGAAGCCTTGTTTCCATTCGGAAATTCAAGAAGGAAAAACTGGGCGTGCCGGATCTGGTGCGCTTTGGCGCCTTTACCGAAGAGATCGCCCTGTACCTTCAGGCCGCCGTGTCGTGCCGGTTGAACATCATCGTGTCGGGCGGCACGGGCTCGGGGAAAACCACCACGCTGAACGCGCTGTCGTCGTTTATCGACAACACCGAACGGGTGCTGACGATCGAAGACACCGCCGAATTGCAACTGCAACAGGTCCATGTCGGACGGATGGAAAGCCGCCCGGCCAACGTCGAAGGCAAGGGGGCGGTGACGCAGCGCGACTGTCTGCGCAACGCCCTGCGGATGCGTCCCGACCGGATCATCGTGGGCGAAACCCGCGGCGAAGAGGTGATCGACATGTTGCAGGCCATGAATACCGGCCACGACGGGTCGATGACCACGATCCACGCCAACAACCCGCGTGACGGCATTTCGCGCCTTGAAAACATGGTCGCCATGGCCGGCATCGACATGCCCCTGAAAGCCGTGCGCAGCCAGATCGCATCGGCCGTGAACCTGATCGTGCAGGCCTCGCGCCTTCAGGACGGCTCGCGCCGCATGGTGTCGGTGACCGAGATCACCGGCATGGAGGGCGAGGTGATTTCGATGCAGGAAGTGTTCCGCTACGAACGCCTGGGGGTCGAACCCAACGGCAAGATCATCGGGCGTTTCAATGCCACCGGCGTGCGGTCGTATTACTCCGAGCGCTTCCGCCAATGGGGCTATGACCTGCCCGCCTCCATCTATGAACCGATTGTCTAGGGTCACATCATGCAAATCTCTGCCGCACCGCTGATCTATATCCTGATCTTCGTCGCCGTGATCGCCCTGGTTGAAGGGCTGTATCTGACGGTCTTCGGCAAATCGATCAGCCTGAACAACCGGATGTCGCGCCGTCTGGCGCTGCTGGAAAAGAACCATAACCGCGAAGAGGTGATGGACCAGCTGCGCAAGGAAATGGGCCAGCACATGAAGGCGCGGTCGATTCCGTTGTATTCGATCCTTGCCACCAAGGCGCAGAAGGCCAACATCGCCTTTACCCCGCGCCAGTTGATCATGATCATGGCCGGGGTCTGCGTCTTTGCCTATCTGGGCCTGACCATCGGCACCTCGGCCGCAGCCCCCATCCGCATCGTGCTGGCCATCGGCATGGGGGTGGGCGGCGTCTATTTCTGGGTCAATGGCAAGGCGAAAAAGCGCATCGCGCTGATGGACGAGCAACTGCCCGATGCCGTGGAACTTATGGTGCGGTCCTTGCGGGTTGGCCATCCGTTTTCAGCCTCGATCGGGATCGTGTCAAAAGAGGTGCCCGACCCCCTGGGCACCGAATTCGGCCTGATCTCGGACGAGGCCGCCTATGGCCGCGACGTGGCCGAAAGCCTGAAAGCCTTTGCCGAACGCATGGACAGTCAGGATCTGCGTTTTCTGGCGGTGGCCGTGACCATCCAGCAAACCTCGGGCGGAAACCTGGCGGAAATTCTGGAAGGCCTGTCCAAGGTGATCCGCGCCCGGTTCAAGCTTTTCCGCCGCGTCAAGGCCATCACCGCCGAGGCGAAATGGTCGGGCATGTTCCTGTCGGCCTTTCCGATCGGCGCCCTGGTGATGATCACCATCGTCCAGCCGACCTATTTCGACGACGTGATGGAAACTCCGGCCTTCATTCCCGCCGCACTGATCGTGGCAGGCTTTCTGGTCGTCAACGTGGTCTTCATGAAAATGATGGTCAACATCAAGGTTTAAGGTGAAATCATGGGATTTCTGACCAATATCAACACGATGCTGACAGAGCGGCTTGGTCCTGCCGGGCCGGTTCTGCTGCTTTTGTTTGTCGGCATCGTCATGGTGGTCTTTGCTTTGCCGGTCATGCTGAAAAAGCAGTCCAACCCTTTCGACAAGCTGAAAACCCAACGCAAGGACGAAGCCGCCGCCGCCAAAAGCCGCTTGCCCGAAGCCTTGCGGCGCGGCGAGAAGGCCGACAAGCTGGAGAAATACGCCCATTTCCTGGAGCCTCAGGACGTGGAAACGATGACGGCAGCGCGGATGAAGCTGCTGCGGGCCGGCTACAAGGCCAAGAATGCTGTGCGGATGTTCCACTTTTCGCAAATGGCCCTTGGCCTGGGCTTTCTGGCTCTCGGCGTGATCTATGCGATGATCTCGTCGCGTTCTCAGGATCTGTCGACCCAGTTCATGATCATGGTCACGGTAGTGCCGGGGGCCGCGGGTTATTACCTTCCCCAATACTGGGTGCAGCGCCGGGTGCAGGCCCGCAAGGATGAAATCGTCGCCGGTTTCCCGGATTCGCTTGACCTGATGCTGGTCTGCGTCGAGGCCGGGCAATCGCTGGACCAGTCGATCAACCGCGTCGCCAAAGAGGCGCGCGCCGGATACCCCGCCCTGGCCGACGAATTCGACATGGTCAGCCAAGAGGTCAAGGCCGGCAAGGAACGCGCGACCGTTCTGAAAGACATGTCGGCCCGGGTCGGCATCGCGGATGTGTCGTCCTTTGTCACAACTCTGGTGCAATCGGCCACTTACGGCACCTCGATCGCCGATGCCTTGCGGGTCTATTCCGCGGAAATGCGCGATAAACGCGTGATGCGCGCCGAAGAGAAGGCAAACACCTTGCCGACCAAGCTGACCCTCGGCACTATGCTGTTCACACTGCCGCCCCTGCTGATCATCCTGATCGGCCCTTCGATCTACGGCGTCGTGCAGCATCTTGGTGGAGGGGGCTAAGCCCTAAGTGAGACGACAGGTTTGTATCGCCGGCCTTGCGCTTGGTCTTTTGTCCGCCTGTGACGCCACGGGCGGATTTGGCGCATCCGGCCTGTCGACACCGCTGGACGGCGCGCCGGTGGCCGACGGGCGCCGTCAGGGCGAGGGCGTTGACGGGCTTCTGGTCGGTCACCGCCTGATGGAAGCGGGGGAATATGAACTGGCGCTGAAAGCCTATCTGCGCGCCGCCGGGGAACAGGGCATCAACGCCGACGTGCTGTCGGCCATCGGCTCGGCCGATCTGAAGCTGGGCCGTCTGGGACAGGCCGAGCAGATCCTGCGCCGCGCGCTGGAACTGGAACCCACCTTCGTGCCCGCGCTGAACAATCTGGGCGTCGTCTTGATGGAACAGGGCAAGGTCGGCGAGGCCAAGCTGGTCTTTCAGGAGGCTTTCAGTCTGGACAGTGGCCAATCGGACTCGATCCGCGAAAATCTGCGGCGGGCTATCGCGATGTTGGAAACTCCGGTGTATGGTGACGATGATCAGCCCATAGAAGAGCCGGTGTTCGATTTGGTGCGACGAGGAGAGGGCGATTACGCACTCTTGTCGCAGCTTTAGGGCAACCGGCCCGATAGGCACAGCACAGCAGGCAGGACGTCCATGATGCGCCAGGCGCTTATACTCCCCCTCGCCCTTTTGGGCGCTTTCGGGCTTTCCGCCTGCGGTCAGAACGACGCGCAGGTGCGTGAGGCGCTGAAAGACGTCAATGTGATCGACGAAAGCAACCTGAACGATCTGATGCTGTCGGTCGGCGACCCGAACGAGGCGGTCACCTATTTTCAGGGCGCCGTGCAGCAGAACCCCGACCGGACCGATCTGAAACGCGGGCTGGCCAAGTCCTTGGTGCGGGCCAACAAATCGACCGAGGCGGTGATTGTCTGGCGACAGGTCGTGGCCGCCCCCGATGCCACGATGGACGATCATGTCGGTCTGGCCGATGCGCTGATCCGCAACAACGACTGGGCCGCCGCCAAGGCCGAGTTGAACCTGATCCCGCCCACGCACGAAAGTTTCGAACGCTACCGGCTCGAGGCGATGGTGGCCGACAGCGACAAGGACTGGAAGCGCGCCGACAGTTTCTATGAAACCGCCGTGGGGTTGACCACAAAGCCGGCGGGCGTGCTGAACAACTGGGGCTTTTCCAAGCTGACGCGCGGCGATCCTGCGGGGGCGGAAAAGCTGTTTCAGGAAGCGCTGACCTATGACGGCACCATGTTCACCGCCAAGAACAACCTGGTTCTCGCTCGCGCCAGTCAGGGCAAATACGATCTGCCGGTGGTCGCGATGACCCAGACCGAGCGCGCAGAACTCTTGTACACCATGGCTTTGGCGGCGATCAAAAAGGGCGACACCTCTGTCGGAAAGCGCCTGCTGCACGAAGCCATCGACACCCATCCCCAGTATTTCGAGGCCGCCGCGCGCAGCCTTGCCGCTTTGGAAGGCTGATCCCGTGGCGAATTCGACCGTTCTGCTGCTGTTGCCCTTTGCCCTGGCCATCAGCATCTGGGTGTCGTGGAGCGACATGAAATTCATGAAGATCCCGAACAAGGCCGTCCTGGCGCTGCTTGGGGTCTGGCTGGTGGTCGGACTTGTGGCCGTGGTGCTGACGCCCCTGCCGATCAAGGCCTGGGCCTTTGGCTGGGTCTTTGCCGCCGGGGTTCTGGCGCTTGGCTTTGTCGCCAATGCCGCCGGGCTGGTGGGGGCGGGCGATGCCAAATTCGCCGCTGCCATGGCGCCGTTCTTTGTCGGCGGCAACCTGCGGATGATCCTGGGACTTTACGCCGCCTGTCTTCTGGGCGCCTTTGCCGCCCACCGCCTGGCCCGCGTCATCCCGCCGTTTCGCCGCGCTACCGAAGACTGGGCAAGCTGGACCGACAAGGATTTTCCCATGGGGCTGGCGCTGTCAGGAACATTGATCTTCTATCTTTTCGCCCAATTCCTGCCCGGTTTCTAAGGCACGGTGATTGTTGACCAGTCCGCGCCAATGCCGCGCGGCGCTTCAATCAACGGGTGAACTTTATGAACATGGCCGTGCTGACCGGGGTGACGCCGCCGCCGATGCCCAAGAGCCTTGGGGAAACCGGCATTTCCCTGGTCATGTTGCGCGATCTTCTGCTGAAGACCATGTTCCGCACCAACCTTGATCTGGTGTCGGAATTGTCGCGCGCCTTGTGCCTGTCGGTTCCCCTCACTCAGGAACTTGTCGATCTGGCCCGCACCCAACGACTGCTGGAAGCCACCGGCACCCTGCACGCCACCTCGGGCAACGAGATGGGCTATCAGTTGACCGACGGCGGCAAGGCGCGGGCCCTGGACGCGCTGACCCAGTCGGAATATTACGGCGCGGTCCCGGTGCCGCTGGACGTCTACGCCCAACAGATGAAGCGCCAGTCGGTGCGCAACCTGAAAATGACCCGCGAGCAGTTGATGCGCGGCATGGGTCATCTGATCCTGCCGCCCGACCTGATCGGAAATCTTGGTCCTGCGGTGACCTCTGGCCGATCCATCCTGATGTATGGCCCGCCCGGCAACGGAAAATCGTCGATTTCCAACGGAATCCGCGCCGCTTTGGGCGACAAGATCTATATTCCGCGCGCGATCGAATATTCCGGTCAGGTGATCACCGTTTTCGATCCGATCATCCACACCTCGGCCGAAGAGCAGGTCGAAGATCCGAACGCCCTGCGCCGCTCGGGCAACCGCTATGACAACCGCTATATCTTCTGCGAGCGTCCGACCGTGGTGACGGGCGGCGAATTGACGCTGGACATGCTGGATCTGAAATACAACCCGGTGGCGCGCACCTATCAGGCGCCGTTGCAGTTGAAATCCTCGGGCGGGATTTTCATCGTCGACGACCTGGGCCGCCAATCCGAACCGCCGCAAAAACTGGTCAACCGCTGGATCGTGCCACTGGAAGAATCGCGCGACATCCTGTCGCTGCAATCCGGCGAGAAGTTTACCGTACCCTTCGACACGCTGGTGATCTTTTCGACCAACTTCCACCCCAACGAGATTTTCGACGGCGCGGCCCTGCGGCGGATCTTCTTCAAGATCAAGGTTGATGGCCCCAATCAGGAAAACTTCCTGAAGATCTTTGCCATGGTCGCCCGCAAAAAGCAGATGCCCCTGAACGAAGAGGCGCTGCTGTACATGCTGAAGGTGAAATACCCCACCATTGACAACAATTTCGCCAATTATCAGCCGGTGTTCCTGATCGATCAGATGATCTCGATCTGCGAGTTCGAGGGGCTGCCCTATCAGATGACTCCTGACCTGATCGAACGCGCCTGGAGCAACATGTTCGTGCGCCAGGAAATGATCGCCAAATAGTCCGCACCGCCGTCAAGGTTTACTTCGCTGTCCACAGGCCTTAGCAACCTGCAGGAACGGGTTGGCCGGGGTTTGACGGTGGCATTGTGGTCGGCAGACGAGGTCGCAGAGGCGACGGGCGGCTCTTGGCGGGTGCCCCCGCCTGCCGGTTGGGCGCCGGGGCGGGTGTCTTATGATCTGACCGGCTGGGTGACCGGCCATCTGTGCATCCTGACCCATCCGGCGTCCTGGGGCGCCGCGCGGGGCGACGGGGTGGCTAGCCTGGCACGGCTGGCGGCAAACGGGGCCGCCGGCATCGTGATCGAACCCGCGCATCTGAGCGCCGCCCTGCCCCCCGGCCTGCCGACCCTACTGGTGCCCTCCACCCGCGCCGCGCTGCGCGACCTTGCCCTGGCCGCCCGCGCCCGCTTTGCCGGCAAGGTCTTCGCCATCACCGGCACCGTGGGCAAGACCACAACGCGCGAGATGATCCGCCACCTGACCGCCGCCCAGGGCGGGGCGACGGCTTCGGCGATGAACAACAACAACATCGCGGGCGTGCAGCGCACCTTTGCCAGCACGCCGCGAGAATATGCCGCCTGCGTGCTGGAAATGGGCTTCGGCAAGCCCCTGGACGGCATCGCGCAGTCTTC
>JANMJC010000575.1:0-2097 GCA_031371185.1 Paracoccaceae bacterium
AACGATCTGGCGGCCGATCTGGGCAGCCGCCCCCGCGCCGACTGGCTGCCCCTGCAGGCGGGTCTGGGCCTGTGCCTGCTGGCGGCCCGCGCCCATGGCTGCGTGATCGTGGACGGGGTCTACAACGCCTTTCGCGACGAGGCGGGTCTGCGGGCCGAATGCGAGCAGGGCCGCGACATGGGCTTTGACGGCAAAAGCCTGATCCACCCCGCCCAGATCGAGATTGCCAATGCGGCCTTTGCCCCGACGGGCGCCGAGATCGACCTTGCCCGCCGGCAGATCGCAGCCTTTGATGCCGCCCTGCACAATGGTCAGGCGATTGCAGTTGTGGATGGAAAGATCGTCGAGAACCTGCATATCGTGACGGCGCGCGCGACCTTGGACAAGGCGGCGCGGATTGCGGCCATGGCATGAGGGGACGATCGCGATGACGATGCTGATACTGGGGGTCCTGTTGTGGGCCTATTCGCATTTGATGAAACGGGTCACACCGGGGTTCCGGGCGTCGTTGGGCGACGGGCCGGGCAAGGGTGTTGCGTCTTTGCTGACCTTTGTGGCCCTGGGGCTGATGATTTACGGCTATCGGCAGGCCGATGTCGTGATGCTGTGGACGCCCCCGGCATTCATGGTGCACATCAACAACTTTCTGATGATTCTGGCCGTTGTTCTGTTGAACCTTGGCTACAGCCGGGGCCGCCTGCGCGGCCTGATGCGCCATCCGATGTTGACCTCGGTCAAGCTCTGGGCGGTGGCGCATCTGCTGGTGAACGGCGATCTGGCCAGCGTGATCCTGTTCGGCGGCCTTCTGGCCTGGGCGGTGGTCGATGTGATCATGATCAACAAGATGGAACCGGCCTGGGTCCGCCCGGCCCCCGGGCCCCTGGTGAATGACGCGATCTATCTTGCCTTGTCGGCGGTTCTGCTGGCCGTGATCAGCTATGTCCACACCTGGCTTGGCTATTTTCCGTTCGGGTAAGATGATGAAACTGTACCGCTTCCTGTCGGATGATGACACCTCGGCCTTCTGTCACAAGGTCAGCGCAGCCCTGAACAAGGGGTGGGAGCTGCATGGCGGCCCGACCTATGGCTTTGACGCCGCGCGCGGTGTGATGCGCTGCGGGCAGGCGGTGACCAAGGAGGTGCCGGGCACCTATGCGCCCGACACAAGGCTGGGCGAACAGTGAAGACAAATCCCGGCCGCTTCTTTGAAGACTACCGCCTGGGAGAGGTGATTTCCCATGCGGTGCCCCGCACGCTGTCGGGGGGCGAGCGTGCCCTGTACCATGCGCTCTATCCGGCGCGCACCGCGCTTTATTCCAGCGACGAATTCGCCCGTTCCAGCGGGCTGCCGCAAAGCCCGCTGGACGATCTGGTTGCCTTTCACAGCGTCTTTGGCAAGACCGTTCCCGACATCAGCCTGAACGCCGTGGCCAATCTGGGCTATGCCGAGGGGCGCTGGCTGTGTCCGGTATATCCCGGCGACACCCTGCGGGCGCAAAGCACGGTGATCGGGCTGAAGGAAAACTCGAACGGGCAGTCGGGCGTGGTCTGGGTGCGCACGCTGGGGATCAATCAGCACGGCACGACGGTGCTGAGCTATGTCCGCTGGGTCATGGTGCGCGCGCGGGTGGCGCAGGGTCTGGCGCCGGTGGTGCCGGAACTGGCGACGGCGGTGGCCGCCGATGCGTTGATCGTGCCGCAGGGGCTGGACTTTTCGCACTATGATTTCGCCCTTGGCGGAGAGCCGCACCGCTGGGGCGATTATGCGGTGGGCGAGAAGATCGATCATGTCGATGGCATCACCGTCGAGGAAGCCGAGCACCAGACCGCGACGCGGCTCTATCAGAACACTGCGCGCATCCACTTCGATCAGTTCTCGGCGGCGCAGGGGCGTTTCGGCCGCCGGCTGATCTACGGCGGCCATGTCATCTCGCTGGCGCGCGCAATCTCGTTCAACGGATTGGCCAACGCCTTCCACGTTGCCGCGATCAACGGCGGCCGCCACGTCGCGCCGCTGTTTGCGGGCGCGACGGTGTTCGCATGGTCGGAGGTGCTGGCTGTGAGCGAGCTGCCCGGCCGCGGCGACGTCGGCGCGCT
>JANMJC010000033.1:0-4692 GCA_031371185.1 Paracoccaceae bacterium
CGCCAGCCGCGCCAGCACCCCGCCCCGCGCGAAGGTGGCCGACGCCAGCACCACCCGTTCGACCGCCTGCGGAAATCCCCCGGCGTAACGCGCGCCGCGCGCGTCGGTGGTCAGTTTCACCCGCCACCCCTTGGCCACCATCGCCTCGGCCAGCGCCTGTGCGGGAAACATGTGCCCGCCCGTGCCGCCCGCCGCGATCAGCAACAGCTTGGCGCCGGAAGATTGCGCCATCAGCGTCCCCGCCGCCCGAACAGATCACTCATCTGGCCCTGAGGACGGTTGCGCGTCAGCGCCAGCAGCATCCCCACCGTCAACCCCGCCGCGATCACCGACGAACCGCCATAGCTGATGAAGGGCAGCGTCATGCCCTTGGCCGGCAACAGCCGCACCGCGACGCCCATGTTGATCATCGCCTGCACCCCGAAGATGCAGGCCAGGCCCGTGCCCGCCAGCCGTGCAAAGGGATCGCGTTCGTGCGTCAGGCGCAACAGCGAGCGCACCACGATGGTGCAGAACAGGGCCAGGATCAGCGCCACCAGCACCAGACCATATTCCTCGGCCGCGACCGCGATGATGAAATCGGTATGGGCATCGGGCAGGGTCCACTTGACCTGACCCTCGCCCAGACCCACGCCAAAAAAGCCGCCTTCCTGAATGGCATTGACCGCATAGCCGATCTGGCTGCGCGGATCGACCTCGGGGTTCAGAAAGCTGTCGATGCGGCTGGCAAAGTGGTCGGACAGGTTATAGCTGGTGAAGCCCGCGAAGATCACCGCGCCGACCACCGAAAAGATCAGCACCATCGGGGCCCCGGCCACAAAGTAGATCACGCCCCAGCCGAACAGGATCAACATGGTCTGGCCAAAATCGGGCTGCATCGCCAGAAATCCGGCCAGGATCACCGTGACGACCACCGAAATCATCCGCCCCGGCGGGCCGTTCACCTCTTGGGCGGCGGCCATCAGCCAGGCGGTGACGATGATGAAGCAGGGCTTGAGGAATTCCGAAGGTTGCAGCGAAAATCCTCCGATCGACAGCCAGCGCACCGCGCCCTTGCCGTGATCCTCGCCGATCAGGGGCAGCGACATCACCGCCAGCATGGCAAAGACGAAGCCGATGGTCCCGATGCGCCGGATCAGCGCCGGCGACATCATCGACACGCAGATCATCACGATCATGCTGAACCCGCCGAAGAACGCCTCTTTCTTGACGTAATAGTAGGGCTCCAGACCATTACGGCTGGCCAGCGGCACCGAAGCCGCCAGCCCCAGCAGCAATCCGATGCCAAAAAGCACCATGATCGAGGTCATGGTCCATTTGTCGATGGTGCGCCACCATCTGGGAAGAACGGGCTCGCGCACGCGCGAGGGCATCGCGCCATAAACCATCTCTGTCATGGGTCTTCCGCCTGTAACTGCCGCTCGGTCTGGTCCCGCCCGGGTTGGCCCCGGGTCGATTTGGGAATCCTAGACAAGATTGGACGCCATGGCTAGGCCAAAACCAAGGCGGGCGCGGCAGGGGCACAAGGTGACCGGATCCCCTTCGCCGCCGCCCCCCCACCTCCATCCCCTCCCCACGGGGGGGAGGGGAGGCGCGTGTCGGGGCGGGGCATGACCAACCGGTGCCGTCGCTCACCTCCCTCCCCCTTGTGGGGAGGGATGGGGTGGGGGGGGGCGGCGGCGGCGCAGGGTCCGAAAGGCGCCCATGACAAGGGCGGCCAACCCCGGGGGGGCTGGCCGCCTGAGATCGCCCTTTTCAGCCGCTATTCGATCGACAGGGCCACAAAGCGCGGATCGCCGTTGCTGCGCACCAACAAGAGCAGCGACTTGCGCCCGGCCTCTTTCGCCTCGGCCACGCGGTCGGAAAGGTCGGCCACGGTTTCGACCTTGCGCTGACCGGCCTCGGTGATCAGGTCGCCCTCGCGCAGGCCTTTGGCATAGGCCTCGGACGCAACGTCAACCCTGGTCACGAGCACGCCCACCGTGTTGGCCGCCATCCCCAGTGCCTGACGGGCGTCGTCATCCAGCGGGGTGAGCGTCATGCCCAGCACTTCGCTGACCACCGGAGCCGGGGCCGCATCCGACGGGGCCGCGACCGCAGGTTCGGCCTCAGCCGTCTCGCGACGCCCAAGCGTGACCGAGATCGTCGTCTCGGTACCGTCGCGCATCACGACCACCGGAACCGCCTCGCCGATCGGGCTGTCAGCCACGGTGCGGGTCAGATCGCGCACGTCATCGACCGGCGTGTCGTTGAAGGTCAGGATCACATCGCCCGCGACCAGCCCCGCATCCTTGGCCGGACCGTCGGGCACATCGGTGACAAGGGCCCCCTTGGCCTCTGCCAGCCCCATCGCCTCGGCGACGTCCGGGGTCACGTCCTGTATCCGCACGCCCAGCCAGCCGCGCCGGGTTTCGCCGAACTCTTTCAACTGGTCAACCACCTTGGACACCACATTGGACGCCATCGAGAACCCGATCCCGATCGACCCGCCGGTCGGTGACAGGATCGCGGTGTTCACCCCGATGACCTGACCTTCCATGTTGAACAGGGGCCCGCCCGAGTTGCCCTTGTTGATCGCGGCATCGGTTTGCAGGAAATCGTCATAGGTTCCCGACAATTCGCGCCCCCGGGCCGAGATGATCCCGGCCGAAACCGAAAAGCCCTGCCCCAGCGGATTGCCCATCGCCATGACCCAGTCGCCCACCCGCATCGCATCGCTGTCGCCAAAGGCCACGAAGGGCAAGGGAGCGTCGGTTTCCACCTTCAGCAGCGCGATGTCGGTCTTCAGGTCGGTGCCGACCAGTTTGGCATCCAGCCGCTGACCCGAAAAGAACTCGATCGAGATTTCGTCAGCACCTTCGATGACGTGGTTGTTGGTCACGATGTAACCGTCCGCCGACACCACAAAGCCCGACCCAAGGGCTTCTTCGCGGCGCGGCTCCGAGGGCGCCGGGGTCTGACCATTCTGCTGGTCCATGAAATCCTTGAACAGCTCTTCAAAGGGCGACCCCTTGGGCACCATCGGCCCGCCTTCGGCGTTGGCCGCGACCACGGCCGAAGTCGTGATGTTCACCACCGAGGGGCTGACCCCTTGGGCCAGATCGGCAAAGCTTTCGGGCGCGCCAAACGCATAGACCGCGCCGGAAGCGGGGCCCATCGCCAGACCAAGGCCTAGGCCAAGGGCCAGAAGCGGGCGCGAAAATCCCGGTTCGCGCCCTGTCCGGGAAAGAATATTGACAAGTTGCACGTTCGAACTCCTCTCGATGTGCGGGTCACAGTCCGGGGTTGCCCCTCGGCTGTTCGGGGCCATCATCGCGATCTGGCGAACAGGTGCAATGCACAGTGAAATCGCAAGGCGTCAAAGCGCCGTGATCGCGGGGTAACGGCTGCGTGAGGGGCCGGAGTATCCCTGCCACGGGCTGCGCGCAGGAACAAATCCAGGGTCGTTTTCACCCCCCCAAAGTCGAACGCCGGGCCCGACCCTGACAGTGCAAGGTCCGGCCCGGCGCCGTTCGTGGGGCGCTTTGGTTACGGCGCGGGCGGCGCAGCCTTGGCCTTGCCGCCCACGGCTTCGGTGCCCAGATATTGGAAGAAGTCGCTGTCCGGGGCCAGCACGATCGAGGAATTGCTGGGTTGCAACGCCCGCTGGTACGCCGTCATCGACCTGGTGAAGGCAAAGAACTCGGGGTCGCGGCCAAAGGCCTCGGCGTAGATCGCGTTGCGGGTGGCGTCAGCTTCACCGCGCACGATCTCGGCGTTCTTGCTGGCTTCGGACACGATTTCGACCTTGGAGCGGTCGGCCGTCGCCCGCACCCGTTGCGCCGCCTCGTTGCCGCGTCCGATCTCGTCGGCGGCCTCGCGGTCACGCTCGGCCCGCATCCGGCTGAAGGTGGCCTCGAGGTTCTGCTCGGGCAGGTCGGTCCGGGTCAGGCGCACGTCGATCACGTCGATGCCCAGACCCTTGGCCTTTTCGCGGGCATTGTCGCGAATCTGGTTCATCAACCCGGTTCGGTCTTCGGACAGAACCCGCTGACTTTCGACCCCGCCCAGCACTTCGCGGATCTCGGTGTTGATGATCTTGTCCAGATTGTCGCGGGCCGCATTTTCACCACCCGGACCCACGGCGCGCCGGAACGCCTCGAGGTCGACGATGCGCCAACGCGCAAAAGCGTCGACGATCAGTCGCCGGTCATCCAGATAGGTCACTTCCAGAGGCTGCGTCGGCAGGCCCAGAATCCTGTCTTCATAGCGGAAAACCTCTTGGATGAAGGGGATCTTGAAGGCGATGCCGGGCTGGTCGATCACCTGCTTGACCTGGCCGAACTGCAACACCAGCACCTTCTCGCGCTCGTCCACCACAAAGACCGACGACAGGGCCAAAGCACCCGCCAGCACCAAACCGGGCAGAATGTAGGTCATGCGCATCAGTTGGACCCTCCGGTTGCGGGGGCAAGTTTGGGCAGCGCCTCCAGCGGCAGATAGGGCATGACACCCTGCCCGCCATCGGCCCCTGAAACGCCGTCAAGGATCACCTTGTTCATGCCGCCAAATACTCTTTCCATGGTTTCCAGATACATCCGCTTGCGCGTCACCTCTGGCGCTTTTACATATTCGGCGTAGACCGACAGGAAGCGGCTGGCCTCACCCTGGGCGTTGTTCACCACTTGCGCCCGATAGCCTTCGGCCTCTTGC